>JBAXZU010000001.1:0-63425 GCA_041670225.1 Bacilli bacterium
AGAAATAAATAATATTCCCTTTGAAGTATTTGTCAGTAATGCTGGATTCGGTGACATCGGAAAATATGAGGATACTGATATTCAAAAAGAGATTTCTATGGTGAAGCTGAATGATATTTCTACTTTGATATTAGTGAAATCTTTTATGGAAAGATTCAAAGAGCAGGGAAGAGGAAGAATCCTTGTTACCTGTTCCGCCGCCAGTTTTGGAGTTGCCCCGTATATGAATGTCTATTATGCGACCAAAGCTTTTTCCTATTCTCTTGTTCACGGCTATCATCGTGAACTGAGAATGGAAAAATCCCAGGTAACTATTTCAGCTCTCTGCCCCGGTCCAGTGAAAACTGACTTTGGTAAAACTGCCAATGTTAAATTATCAAAAAATGCCATGCTTCCGGAAAAGGTTGCTGAGGTTGCAGTCAATGGTATTCTAAAAGGGAAACTGGAGATTGTTCCTGGATTCAAGATGAAGCTCGTTCATTTCCTTTCTCATCTGGTTCCAAAGCGTTTAATTAGCTGTTTTTTGAATAAATCCGCAGAAATGGAATAATTGATTCATTCCAAAAAAATACGATAATTATCGTAATTTTTGAATGCTAAAAATATTATCAATCTTAGAAATTAGCACTTGCCACTTGAAATTGCTAAAATTCAACCTATAATAAATGTTGCCTGATAAAAAAGGCATACCGGAGGTATATTTAAATGATTAAACCATTAAGAGATTATGTTGTTTTGGAAAAGATTCCTGAAGAAAAGAAGATTGGTGGAATTATCATCGCAACTTCTCATGAAAACGAATCAGCCGTAGCTAAGGTTATTGCTGTCGGACCTGGTTATGTCGATGAAAAAGGCCATGAAATCAAGGTTCAGGCTTTAGTCGGTCAGAAAGTCATTTATAAGAAATATTCGACAACCGATTACGAAGAAGCCGGAAGAAAAATGATGCTCATTCAGGACAAAGATATCCTGGCTATTGTTGACTAATATTTAATAAAGGATAAAAAATAATTATGGCAAAGAAAATTACATATGGTGCCACTGCCAGAGACAATATGCTCGCTGGTGTTGACGCTTTAGCTGATACTGTTAAGCTTACTTTAGGACCTAAGGGCAGAAATGTTGCTCTTGATAAGGGCTATGGATCACCAGTCATTGTTAATGATGGCGTTTCTATTGCCAGAGAAATCGAACTTAGCGACAAGGAACAGAATGTTGGTGCTAAGTTAGTTTACGAAGTCGCTAATAAGACCAATGATATTGCCGGTGATGGAACTACCACTGCCACTGTTTTGGCTCAGAGCATGATCCATAAAGGATTCGAAGCTGTCGATAAGGGTGCTAATCCTGTCTTTGTCAGACAGGGCATCGAAATTGCCTCTAAGGCTGTTTCCGATGAAATTCTTAAGAAGGCTAAGAAGATTGAAACCTCTGCTGATATTGCCTCTGTTGCCGCAATCTCTGCTGGTGATGATGGAATTGGTAAGATTATTGCTGAAGCTATGGATAAGGTTGGAAAAGACGGAGTTATCTCTGTTGATGAATCCAAGGGTTTTGATACTACATTAGAAGTAGTTCAGGGTATGGCCTTTGATAAGGGATACATTTCACCTTATATGTGTTCTGATACTGAGAGAATGGTTGCTGAACTTGAGAATGCTTTCATCATGGTCACTGATCAGAAAATCAGCAGCATTCAGGATATTCTTCCAATGCTTCAGTCAGTTGTTGAGACTCATCGTCCTTTATTGATCATCGCTGATGATGTCGATAATGATGTTGCTTCAACTCTTATTGTCAATAAGCTCAGAGGAACCTTCAATGTTGTTGCTGTCAAGGCTCCTGAGTTTGGTGATAACCAGAAGAACACTCTTCAGGATATTGCTATCATGACTGGTGCCAATCTCTTCTCCAAGGATCTTTCCATGAATCTTAAGGATATCACTATCAATGATTTAGGTTCTGCTAAGAAGGTTAAGGTTACTAAGGATAACACCACCATTATTGATGGTGCCGGCAAGGAAGAGGAAATCTCTGCCCGTGTCAAAGAACTTAAAGGTCAGCTTGATTCTACCAAGTCTGATTATGATAAGAAGAATCTCCAGAAGAGAATTGCTAAGTTAGCTGCTGGCGTTGCTGTCATCAGAGTCGGTGCTGCCACTGAAACTGAACTCAAGGATAAGAAGCTTAGACTTGAAGATGCTATCAATGCTACTTCAGCCGCTGTTGATGAAGGCGTTGTTTCTGGCGGCGGAACTGCCTTAATGGAAGTTTACCGTACTTTAAAGGGAAAACTGAAGAATGATAATGCTGATATTCAGAAGGGTATCAATGTTGTTCTTAATTCCCTGACTTCTCCTTTATCTCAGATCAGTGAGAATGCCGGATATGAAGGTGCTGACATTGTTGAAATGCAGAAGACCAAGGAAGGTGATTTAGGCTTTGATGCCAAGACCGGAAAATGGGTCAATATGCTTGAAGCTGGAATTATTGATCCAGCTAAGGTTACCAGAACCGCTGTCATCAATGCTGCTTCTATTTCTGCCTTATTCATCACTACCGAAGCTGTTGTGACTGAGCTTCCTAAACCAGCTGCTCCAGTTGCTGCTGCTGCCGGTGCCGGAGACATGGATTACTAAATTAAAAAAAGGGGCTTCCGCTGAGGAAGCCCCTTTTCTTTTCCTAGTTATTGTACTTATCGAATTTCGAAAGCGAATAAGGCTGCTCTGGTTCGATTCCGTCTTCATCTAAACCAGTGCCATGATTCTTATCCGAAAGCATTGACTTATCTTCGTTAGAAACTGAACCTTGATTTGATTTATAGAAACTATCAAAGTCACCCATGGTGGCATGGCCGGTTCCTTTCTGCCCGGAAGGTACTCGGGTATGACAGTAAGGACAATACCAATCCTGATCCGGTATTTCTTTTAGACATTTTGGACATGTTTTCATATACGAATATTATAGAACTTTCTTTGGTAAAGGATTTGTAAAAAGTTATGTTTTATTAATTATGATATTGAGTAATTGCTGCTGAAAGCAACTTCTATTGTAGCTGTTTAATCATTAATGATGAAAAAAGCGAAAAAATGAACTATAATAGCATAAAGGTGGTATTTATATGAGTAAACCAATAATTGCCCTGCTGTACGATTTTGACAGAACCCTCTGTACAAGTGATATGCAGAACTATTCTTTTATTCCTTCGCTGAAAATTAAATCCGAAGATTTTTGGGCGGATACTAATTACATGTCTCAGAAATATGAAATGGATGGCTTATTAGCCTATATGTATCTGATGATTCAAAAGGCTAAAGAAAAAGGACTTCCGATTAATCGTGAAGCTTTTGTTCAATTAGGTAAGGATATTAAATTTTATCCTGGTGTTGAAGGCTGGTTTGACCGGATTAATGCCTATGGTGAAACTAAAGGCGTAGAAATTCAGCACTATGTCATTTCCTCTGGAAACAAGGAAATAATTGAAGGATCTTCAATATATAAACACTTCAAGAAAGTTTTTGCCTGTGAATTCCTTTATATTGATGATAATGCTGTTTGGCCAAAGAATCTTGTTAATTATACAACTAAGACTCAATTCCTTTTCCGAATCAACAAGGGTGCTCTCAATATGTCAGATAATGACCGTGTCAATCAGAGTATTCCACATGATGAAAGAACTGTTCCTTTCAGAAATATGATTTATATTGCTGATGGTCTTACCGATGTTCCCTGCATGAAGTTGGTCAGAGACAAGGGCGGAGCTTCAATTGCGGTTTATGGCCGTGGAAAGAAGCCAACAGCTCAGCAGTTATTTGAGGATCGTCGAGTTGATTTCTTCACAAATGCTGATTATTCAGAAAACTCTAAAATTGATCTGATAATCAAGAAACTTATTGATAAGATGGCTGTTCAGGATGAATTAATCAGACTTCATCAGAAACAGAAGGAAACTCTTTAATAAATTAAGCCTGTTTTCGAAAGAAGACAGGTTTTTTATTGCTTTGTAATGTATAATATTAAACATATGGCAAAAGCACCAAGAATAATTTCCCGTCTGGTTAATCAAAAGGATAATGATATACTTGATATTTCAGTTTTTGTTATTCTTACTCTGCTTACTGCGGTTTTGACCTTAGGATATTTTTACTCAACTACAATCTTTAATGATGATTATTCAGGATTGAAGCTTTTTGGAATGATTATCGGATATCAGGTTGATAAAGCCATGAACATCGGACTATTCATTCCGATGTTTATTATTTTTATCTTTCTTCTTGGTTTCTTTGTTTTCTTAAGAATGCAGAAGACAAATATTTTCATTTCAAAGACCGTCATGGCCTTGATGGTTTTCTTTGTATTAGCAAGATTTATTACCAATGTGGCTTTTCCTTACGGAGAGCAGACCTATGTTATTTTTAGTTCTATTAGGCAAGCAAGTTATTCGATTCCTTTTGCTGGCTTTTCGGCTTCAGAGAGAATAATCAGCTTTCTTCTTGAAACTTTATTAATTGTTTTCTTTGGAATAGCCTTTACTTATATCAAAACATTTTCAAATAAGTTTAATAAAGTTGTTAATTTCTTTTTATACTTGTTAATTGCTGTCGCAATCGTAATGAATATCTTTTCTTATATAACTGAATCAGCTAAAATAGTAAATAATCTCCAAGTTATTTTCACGAATTCGGATAAGTCTTTTGATCATGGTATAATCAGTTTCACTTCGCATCGTAATGTGTATGGTTTCTTTATTTTGATGGCATCACTGGCTTCAATGATTCTTTCTTTTAAGAAGAAACCGAATCCTTTATTTCTTTTATTAGTTGTCTATTTCTTTATTACATGTTTCTATCTGAAGAGCCGTACTCCTTTCTTCTTAATTTTTTCTACTCTCATGGTTATGCTGGTTTTTAATTCGGTTTTCTTCTTTAAACACTATAAAATTTATTCAATCTCCTCAATGGTTTTGTTTGTTTTTATTGTGATTTTCTGTCTTTTGATTTTCTGCTTTGCCCCTAACTGGGAAATTTCTATTCATTTCCGTCGGCTTTTTGAAATATATAATGACAGCGGAACAGTTCTGGCAAGACTTGATTTGAATACCAGGGCTCTTGATATGCTTTCTTCCAGCTTCTATTATGTTCTGTTTGGATACGGAAAAATTCCTTTCATAAATATTTATAATACCTTTGGTACAATGATCAGTCAGCAGACAATCTGGTCAAGTCACAACGGATTCCTTGATGTTCTGCTCTCCTACGGTCTTGTTGGATTAGCATCTCAAATTCTCTGTTTTGGAGTTTTGGTTTATCATGCGATAAGCCTGGCTTTTAGAAAACCATTGATTTCCTTCACTTATTTATTTGTTATATTAATTACCATTATTTACGGTTTCTTTGAAATGCGGGTACCTTTCGGAATTGATCCAAGCGGCCTGATTTTTGTCTTTTTATTGGTATATCCGATAGAAAACGAATTTTCCGCTGAAAACAAAAAACCTAAGCCATTATTGGCTTAGGTAATTATTTGATTATTCAGTATCAGAGGCTGAGACCTAGTTTATAGACTAGGTTTTTCTTTGCACCGGTATTCTGAGCAATTTCTTTTGAAAGCTCGGAAAGCGATTTTCCGGATTTGAGTCCGGTTTTCAGAAGGTTGATAATCTCTTCTTCGGTGATTTCCTGACGGGCTTCAGCACCTTTGATGATGATGACACATTCACCTTTGACTTCATCCTTAATGGCAGCGTTCAGTTCTAAAAGTGTGCCATGGACGACTTCCTCATGAATCTTGGTCAGTTCTCTGATTAAGGAAGCTTCTCGGTTATCTCCGAAAACTTCGCGCATGAGAGCAATGGTTGAACTGGCTCTTTTAGGTGATTCATAGAAAATCAAGGATTCTTTTCTGTCTTTGTATTCTTCCAGCATTTTCTTGATGGCACCGGGTTTAGTTGGGAGAAAGCCTAAGAAAGTGAAATCTGCACTATCAATGCCCGAGATAACTAAAGCTGATAAGGAGGCAGTGGCACCGGGAAGAATGGTAACGGGAACGTTATCATCATAGGCAGCCTGAACCAGAAGAGCACCAGGATCAGAAATCCCAGGCATTCCAGCATCAGAACAATAGGCTAGTTTAAGCTTTTTGGCTTTGACCAGCTTTACGATTTCTTTTGCCTGTTTAAGCTCAGTCTGAGCATAAAGCGAAATCAGCTTTTTAGGCTTGATGTCATACTGCTTAAGAAGCATACCAGTATTTCTGGTATCTTCACAGGCGACAATGTCAGCTGATTTAAGGTATTCGACTGCTCGGTAAGTGATGTCCTTGAGATTTCCGATTGGAGTAGTAACTAAAGCAATAAGCGGAGAATCTTCTTTGGAATAGGGATTATTTCTTAGCATCTTTGTTCACTGGCTTGACATCAAGAACTGATTTATCGGAAATTTGGCTTACAGGTATAAAGCCGGAATTGGCTGGCTTAGGAGCATTGGTGGGGTTCTTTCTGTTAAAGCTATTTCCGTTTCTATTGTTATTAAAGGAGTTGTTATGTCTGTTATTAGTTGAATTAGTGCTTGAAGTGTTATTCTGATAACTATTCTTATTCTGATAGTTTTTATTATTTCTATTTTGATTATTAGAATTATTTGGCTGAGTGCTGCGGTTAGGGTTGTTGTTGTTTCGGTTATTGTTTCTATTCTGATTATTGTTATTATTTCTATTCTGGTTATTGTTGACAGGGGTTCTTGAGGTTTTAGAAATAATATCTTCTTTGTGTTTTTCTTCAGTCTGATTAATCTGAGAAATACGGCGGTTAGTTTCTTTTAGACCATGACCGGATAAATCAATACCGGCATTGATATCAGCCTTGAGAGTGGGGGCAGTCTGTTTTTCAAGACCGTTTTTGACTCTTTCGTATTCTTCTTTAGAGAAGGATTCATAATTATCACCGTTATAGGCAGTGATGGTATCGTTAAGAAGATTGAGTCCGGAGACTGAATAAGTGGAATTCTTATAGGTGAATTTTTCTCCGATTTTGGGATAAAGAGGTCTGACTAAGGAATAGGCCTTATCTTCAAACTTCAGACAGCACATAAGTTTTCCGCACTGTCCGCTAAGCTTAGGAATATTGATTGCCAGAAGCTGATTCTTGGCCATGGCAATGGAAATGCCATCAAAAGAATTAAGGAAGGTTGAACAGCATAAAGGTAGACCACAGGGTCCGATGCCACCGATAGTCTTAGCCTGATCACGGGGACCAATCTGACGTAATTCAATACGGAGATGGAAAGAACCATTGAGAATTCTGACTAATTCACGGAAATCGACACGCTGTTCAGCACTGAAAGTGATAAGGACTTTATCCTCATCAATATCCAAATGGGAATTGAGAACCTTCATATCAAGCTTCAGTAAATCGGCCTGGTTCTGAGTTTCACGGGTAATCTTTTTTTCTCGGGAATCAGATTCTTCAAAGAAGGACTTATCCTGGAAAGTGGCAATTCGGTTGATGCTGGGATAAAGAGTTGAGAAATTTGGTCTCTGGGTTTCTTCTTCAGTAAGAACCCTGAGCTTCTTAACAACACCAATGAAAGTTCCATGCTCTGTTGGGCAGACAACCATATCGCCTAAAGCAACATCTTTCTTGGTTTGATAATATGTCATACCGGCAAAATCGAATGGAATTCCTAATAAAGTAATCATGTGTTAATCCTCATCTTCCAAAGCCAGAATCATTTTTGACAGAATTGCGGTGGGGTTAAGATTGATCTGTTTCAATGCTAAGGCTTCATCCAATATTTTCTTTGCGTTCTGAATCTGCGGCTTCTTATTTTCAAGACTCCTGATAATGTCATTGAAGGGATTGTCAGGATCGTTTTCCTGTAATAGAACATCTTTATAGATTTCATTAAGTGTCAGATACAACCAATTATAACACTTTAGCTCCTTTATCTGAGCGGTTTTGAGAAGAAGTGTGTATCCAGCTTTTTCGCTGCTGACAGCTAAATCATTCAGAAAAGCTTCTCCTGCCTGATATCCGTCATCAAATCCGGTTTCTTCTTCAATCATGAAGCGGGCCTGTGAAATCTCACTGGTGAATCTTGAAAGAATGTAGGCTTCCGGGGAAGAAAGGTGGGTTTTCTTTTTTTTGACAATGAATTCCTCATTCATCAGCTGCTGATAGAAAGCCGATGTATCTAAAGGATCTATTCTTATCTGAATGGAGCGGGAGAGAATGGTCGGAAGTACTTTGGTGATGTTGTAGCTGGTAAGGAAAGCGACTTGTCCTTCTTTCGGTTCCTCAAGAAACTTAAGAATGGCATTAGCACCTTCTTCGGTGATGTTGTCGATGCAGTTAATCACATAAGTAAGGCGATGATCTTTTTCTAAAGCTGAGAAAGCAAATTTGTTTTCCAAAGTTTTGATATCATCTTTTTTGATGGTCTGATACTGTCCGTCAATCAGATTGAAATCCGGATGAATGCCTTCATCGAATCTTTTGCAGGATGGACATTCATGGCAGGCTAAATAATCTTTTTCGCAATTTAAAGACATAGCCAGATAAACGGCAATATCTTTTAAGGGAGCTGACCTATCTCCATAAAGCAGATAGGCATTAGCTAAGCGATTCTTTTTCCGGGAATTGACAAAAAGGGTAGCTAGTCTCGGTTCATATTTAATTAGAGTTTCTTTATTCATTGGTATCTATATAATTATAAAGTTAAATCACTGAATAAAGAAGATAAAAAAATATAGTTTTTGTAATGATTTTATCGTAAAAACTATTTTTCTGATAATTTCTTAAAGATCACAGAAGCAATTTCGTTGGCAATTTCGTCAGGAGTCTGTCGGGCATCAATGGAAAAAATTCTGGAAGAGTATTTCTCATTAATGATTTTATAGCCTTCATAGACTTTCTTATGGAAGGAAAGCTTCTCATTATCAAGACGGTCACTGTCACGGTTACGGCCCTGAATCCTGGCTAAGCCTTCTTCCGGAGTAAGGTCTAAAAAGAAGGTCAGGTCAGGCATGGTGTTTTCGATAGCAAAAGCATTGATTGACATGACATTATCGATTCCTAATCCACGGGCATAACCCTGATAGGCTAAGGATGAATCAATATAACGGTCACAGATAACCAGAGTTCCGTTTTCTAAGGCTGGTTTAATTACTTCAACCAGATGCTGACGGCGGCTAGCGGCATAAAGCAGAGCTTCGGTACGGCTGTCTTCCTCAGTGTTATTCTTATCAAGAATGATTCCTCTGATCTGTTCAGCAATTTTACTTCCGCCAGGTTCTCGTGAGAGAACATGTTCGATTTGGTTCTTAGTAAGGATTTCGTCGACTTTTCTGATGGCAGTGGTTTTTCCACAGCCGTCGCAGCCTTCGAAAGTGATAAATAATCCTTTATTTTGATTCATTGTCATTATCTCCATTGTTAAGTACGACTCTTCCCTTCAGCGACTGAGAGATGGTTAGATTATCAAGATATTCAAGGTTAGTTCCGACAGGAAGCCCATAGGCTAACCGTGAGACTTTAATCTCGGGATTGTTTTTGTAGATGTTAGCAATGTAGAGAGAAGTGGTCTCACCTTCCAAATCGGTCGGAAGAGCGAGAATGATTTCTTTGATTCCTTCTTTCTCAACCCGGGCTTTCAGTCTTGGAATTCCAATCAGATCCGGTGTTCGGTTTCTTAAAGGCGAGAGGGTTCCGCTAAGAGTGAAATAAGTGCCCTGATAATTTTTTGTTCTTTCAATTGAATAGATATCCTTGCTGTTTGAGACAACCAAAAGAACTAGATGATTTCTGGTTTTGTCAGAACAGACAGGACAGACATCAGTATAGAAAAGACCGCAATTAGGGCATTTCTTAACTTTGGTGTTGCAGTCTAAAAAAGCGCTGATGAAAGCTTCTCTTTCTTCAGGAGTTAAATCCAAAGTGGCGTAAGCCAGCCTTTCAGCAGTCTTAGCACCGATACCCGGAAGTTTTTTATAGCATTCGATGAGATCTCTGACAACGTCAATCTGTTCCATTGTTTATTTATTATTGATAGCGGTGGCTTGGTAACGGGCGATTTCAGCCTGCATCTGCTCAGTGATGTCTTTCTGTTCCTGAACGATGGCATCATGGAGGTTGGTGTAGCAGATGAGGAAGCCATGTTCAATCTGAGTACAGCTGGCAGTTTCATAGTAAGACTGATCAATAGAAGTAGAAAGCATAGTGAAATCACCCTTCATCTTAATGTTGATTCCCTGATACTTTCCCTGGTATTCCTTATTCTGAATGTTGATCAGTTTAGTCTTGTAGTTTTCAACTTTGTCCTGAAGGACAGCATAGTCAGCACTTTCTCTGGCTCTTTTGAGGTTGATATCTTCATCTTCCATAATGTTTTTCTCCTTTTTTTATTTTTTATTGAGCGGTTAACTCATTAAAGAAATCAGTCGAACTTGAGGCTTTAGTTTCTTCCCCGAAATCAATCGTGCAAGGCTTTGGATCAGCTTTGGAAGTCTTTTTGAAAAGGTTGTAGGCTTCAATGAATTCGGCTTTGCTGATGGCAAGAACATGGTATTCCTTTTGGAAGGTTTCTTTGCTGATGGTAGCAAAAGCAATCTGAGCGGATTTTTTATTGATCTTAATCTTTTCGGCCAACATTTCATTGGTGACTAGAATAATATTTCCACCAATCAGTCTGATCTTTGATCCGTAGAGAGCTCTGGCTTCATAGGCGTTAGAGAAAGCAAACCGGTCTTTAAGGTTTTCCCATTGATCAGAGACGGCTTTTCTTTCCTTCACTTTTTCTTCAGGAATAGCCATCATCATTAAATTCACCAATTCGTCTAGTGTGTATTTGATGATGTCATTATTATCTTTCTTTTCTTCTTCGACAGGCTTAGCCTCGAAACCGGATGCTTTAGCCTCGACAACGACAGCCTTACTGGCAAGAACAGGTTCTTTCTTAGTTGGCTCTTTGCTTTCCATCCGAATGACCTTTGGCTGATTGTATCCTAAGATAATCGAGAGAAGAGTTAATTCCAGATGATTAAGAAGGTTATCGGAATTCCGGTAATCTCTTTTAGCTGAAATCAAGGTTTTGATGTTGTCTTCTAAGGTTTCTAATGGTTCATCAAATCCCTCACAGTCGGTCTTAGAAAGCTTATCAAGAAGTGATTCATCACTGGTTGTTTTATAGAGAAGAAGATCTTTATATATGGCAATAAGATCGGAATGAAGTCGGATGATATCCATGCCTTTGCGGTATTTCTCACGAATTAATTTAATTAATTCATCACTCTTTTTTTCGTGAAGAAGATGGACAATGCTGATTTCATCTTTTAAAGACAATAATCCGAAAAGATTATCAACATCTTCCATGGTGACTTTGGTTCCGGAGTAGGAGACTAGTTGGTCAAGTAAGGACAAGGAATCACGGACACCGCCATCAGATAAGGAAGCAACCGCCTTAAGGGCTTCGATATCATAGCTGACATTTTCAGCCTTTAGAATTCTTTGCATATTTAAGACTAAGTCAGCTTCAGTGACCTTGCTGAAATCAAAACGCTGAACTCGGGAGAGAATAGTCGGAATGATTTTCTGGGGTTCGGTGGTAGCTAAAATGAAGACAACAAATGAGGGTGGTTCTTCTAAAGTTTTCAAAAGGGCATTGAAAGCAGAATTAGACATATTATGGACTTCATCAATGATATAGACTTTGTAGCGTGACATGATTGGCTGATAAGCGACGTTATCAACTAAGTCTCTGACACTATCAACGGTGGAATTACTGGCAGCATCGATTTCAATGACATCCGGATGGTCACCCTGTGTGATAGCCTTACAGCTGTCACAGGAATTGCATTGCTTGCCTAAGCCTTCTTTGCAGTCTAAAGCTTTGGCAAAAAGTCGGGCCATGGAAGTTTTTCCGGTTCCTCTTGGGCCACAGAAAAGATAGGCATGAGCAATCTTACCTTCGGAAATTGCATTCTTAAGGGTTTCGACAATTGCTTTCTGTCCGACTACTTCCTCAAAAGACTGAGGACGGTATTTGTTATAAAACGCTTGATAAGCCACAATGGTTTCCTCTGTTTATATTATACAACAGGAAAGAGTTTTCTTTGTTGTATTACTGAATATTTTTTACTCTGTTTACTATCATCAAAAGTGAATTATCAAAAGAAATATCTAACAAAATTTCATATACAATAATAGAATAATAAGGAAATGAAAAATGCTTTAAAAAGATTTGGCGGTTTTATCACTAGAATCGATGTCATGAACAGAATTCTTGTTATTCTTTCAATGGCCTTCTTTTTGGTTATCCCCTCAATGGTCCTTTATTATCTCAACGAGAGCAATTTTTCTCTTGAAGTAGTGGTTCCCTGTCTTATGGTTATCGGTTTAGTTGTAGGCACAGGGCTATTCTGTCTTTATAAACCAATTAGGACTTCTTTCTTTTATTTTATTGAAACTGGTTTTGTTTTGTTCATGTATCATGATTTCTTTCTTTCTCTGAAAGTAGAAGGAATTCATGGAGTATTTGATATGAACGCTCTTTTTTGGATTCAGATAGTTTATTGCCTGATTGCTGTTTTTCTTAACTTGATATATTTCATTAAATCCTTAAACCGCTATTTGAAATCAAAAATTGCTTTTAATGAAAACACTAATGCTGATAGCCTTTATGATTTCCTTAATGGTGGTGAAACAAATAAAACTATTGAGAAGAAAGTATCTGAAATTATGCCGGATTCTAGTTCTAAGAACCGCATGAATTTTCTTAAGAATGTTAAACTCTCAAGAATCTTCAGAGTAGTATCTTTTGTGGCTTTTGCAATGATTTTCTTTGATACAATTGTAAATATTGAAGCTAATACCTTATCACTTGTCTATGTTCCGGCAATTAATGGATTGCTTTCCTTATTCTTCTTACTTCTTTTTTCAGTCTATCTTCCGGGAGATTTTAAATATTTATACTATTACACCGGAATCTTTACCTTAGTCATGATGATTCTCTGTGCCAGTGAGTGTTCCCTTAATCCGTTTTTCATGATTATTGTTTTAATTATCTTCAGCTGTGCTCTTTTAGTGACCTTGATAACTGAAGGAAGAACCTGGACCGGTGCTCAGCCTGACTCCAAATAAAGTCAGTTATAAGTATTATTGTTTCTGGTCCTTGGTTTTCTTTTAAAAAAATATCGTTGATATTTATTTAATAATGATATAATTTTCTTGTTATTTCAGAAGGAGAACAACTATGGAAGATAATGCAATTCTTGAGCCTCTTAAGGAATGGTCGACTCTAAAGGATAAATGCCATCAGAATGCTATCGAATATTATAATGAGATGGTTAAAAAATCGGCTATTGATGAGAAAGCAAATAATTCAACCTGCGATGAATATAATGCTGCTTATGCTGCCTATCAGAAAGCTTTGAAGAAAGTAGGAAGTGCTACTGTTATTAAAGTTCTTCTAATCATCCTTGATGTTCTTGTTTTCATCGCTGCCTTAGTAATGATTATTTTAGCTTTTGTTGTTGAAGGCATGATGACTGTCGGACTTATCGTTGGAATCTGTTTGGTTTTGCTTGGTGCCGGAATCATTGTATTTCTTTGCCTCAAAATCCAGAAACTATTGGAAAACCGCAGACTGAAAGCTGAAAAATTAAAAGAAAAGGTTGATAAGCTTTTTGCTACTGCCAATGCTCAGATGGCTCCTCTGAATGCTTTGTTTGATTGGGGAATGATGGCTGAAGTTATTGAAAAGACTACTCCTCTCATTCAGATGGATAAGAACTTCGATGTTGAAAAATTCCAATATCTGCATGAACACTATGGATTGACTGATAATAATAATCCTAAGGAATCTACCGCCTTTGTCCAATCGGGATCAATCAAAGGAAATCCTTTCATTGTTGTCAGACAGAATCATCAGATTGATTCTCAAAAGACCTATACCGGAAGTATTACTATTTCTTGGACTACTCATGGAACTGATTCTCAGGGTCATTCTACTACAATCTCTCATTCTCAGACACTGACTGCCTCAGAAACAAAATTCTATCCAGTCTATAATTATGATACTTTCCTCGTTTATGCTAATGATGCTGCTCCTGATCTTCATTTTTCAAGAACTCCTCAGGTTGAAAAAGGAACTGATGATAATAAGATTAAGAGAATGGTTAAGAAAGGTTCTAAGGAACTTGATAAGTTGGAAAAGAAGGAGCTTATGGATAATGATGCTTCAACCAACTTTACCAGCATGGGAAATGATGAGTTCGATGTTCTCTTTCATGCCGTTGACCGTGATAATGAAGTTCAGTTCCGTCTGCTCTTCACTGTTCTGGCTCAGAGAAACATGGTTGATCTGATTAAATCCGATGAACCATATGGTGATGACTTCAATTTCACCAAGATTAAGAAACTGAACTATATTCAGTCAAAGCATTCTCAGAGAGAAGATATTTACGGAAATCCGACTAAGTTCTTCAGTCATGATTGCCGTCTTAGCCGCAATTCCTTTGTTGATTACTGCGATAAATACTTCCAGTGCCTCTACTTTGATTTAGCTCCTGTCATCTCTATTCCGCTTTATCAGATGAATAAGCCCAGAGAATACATCTACAATGAACCGATTACTTCTAACCTTACTAGCTATGAAATGGAAACTCTTGCTAATTCCTTTGATGAAAATATGGTTAAGCCTGCTACTTGTACTACCTGTACTATTAAGAAGACTCAGTTCCTGTCTAAGGAAGGTGATACTGATAAAGCCTTACTTACTTCCTATGGATTCCGTGGTGAAAGAAGAGTCACTAATCACTCAGTTATGGGCGGAGACGGAAGAATGCATGTTATTCCGGTCAGCTGGGTTGAATACATACCAGTTAAGAGAGAACTTATGATGAAAGCTAAGAATGCTTCTGAAACTAAGAAGACTTTCTCGGAAAAAGTTAACTCCTATGCTTCAGCCTTAGGAAGTGATACTCTGTCCTATCAAAGAAAGCTGGTTGCTGCTTTATCTGAATATACTTCTAACAATTAATTATTAATCTTTAGCTTAAATAAATTTGTTTTCAAATTATAAGTGCTAGAATATACATAATTCTACAAAAAGGAGATTATAATATGGCAAATGAATTAGACGAAATTAATGGCCCAGTTAATGAAAAAGGCCGTGATGTCAATGTTATCGAAAAACAGATACCGATAACTGTCGGAGCCGGAACATACGTCTTTATCGTTCTTCTCTTCATCCTTGGTATTATTCCTGGAATCATCTTCTTAGGAATGACCATCAAAGCCCGTACCTACTTACGTCAGCTTCAGCAGAAGATTCAGCATAATGCTTCTCAGCTTGATAACTATCTTGAACAGAGAGTTGTCATTCTTCAGAACGCTGCCAAGCTTCTTGATAAGGCTGTTGATCTTGATAAGACCATCCTTACTGAAGTAGCTGCCTATCGTGGTGGAGTTACTCCTAACAGTGATGCTGCCAGAAATGAAGTTGCTTCCAAGGTTGAATCCATCGGAAACAAAGTCAACATTGCTATGGAACAGTATCCTGACATTAAGGCTCATTCTGAGATTGCTGACTGTATGCAGCAGAACTCCTATCTCCAGAAGGAAATCACTGCCGCCAGAGAAACCTACAATGACACTGTCCTTGAATGGAATACTACTATTCAGCGTTGGCCAGTCTATCAGTTTGTTGCCGCTAAGCAGGGTTACACCACTCGTGTTCCTTTCGCTGCATCAGCTGAGATGAAGGAAAAGGCCAGAGGCACTTTCTTCTAAACCAAAAAATAAAAAGCGTCCTGTTGATTCAGGACGTTTTTTATTGCTTAGTTTTCTTTACTAGGTGTGAAAAGTCAGATTCTCTCTACCGTTTTATTAAATCTAAGAATGGATTATCAGGCGTCTTCTTGATTCAGAGAACCATCATCGGTTATTTTCTTAGCTTCCTGAGCTTTATCTTTTTTTCTAAAGATGAAGTAAGCGATGAGACAGATGATAATCTGAACAAGAGAGGAAATAGGTGTGGCTAGACCAATCAGGAATAATGATTCGTTTCCAATCTGACTAAAAAGATAGACCAAAGGAATTCTGACCAGAAATGATCCAAAGATTCCTTGGAACATGACAAAAATTGTTTTCTCACAGCCATTGAAGTAACCAATAAAGCAGAAGAGAACAGCCGTCATCACACAATCAATTGAATAGGCTTTTAAGTAGGAATGGGTAGCAGCTATGACTTGAGAATCATTTGAGAAAATACTGGCTAAATGGTCACCGGCTAGGAAAGCTAAAAGCCCCATGAGGATTCCGGCTATTAAGGCTGCCTCAATTCCGTATAGCAAGGCTTTTCGGGAACGGTCAGTTTGTTTAGCACCGTTATTCTGGGCGACAAAAGCTGCCATTGACTGCATGAAGGCGGATGCAACCAGCATCAGGAAGGCACAGACTTTTTCGCCTACTCCGATAGCCGCTGATTCGACTAGACCGATCTTGTTGACTGTGGACTGAATAAAGATAAAGGAAAAGCCAACTAACAATTCCTGAAGAGCGACAGGTAGACCAATCATCACAATTCGTTTGACATAATATGGATCAAGTCGGATGTCTTTTTTATTTAGTTTTATCGGAATGTTTCGAAATTTGATGATGATTAGTGAGGCTATAACACTGAAAGCCTGAGCAATGATGGTGGCTAAGGCGGCTCCAGAGGCCCCCATATTCAGACCAACAACAAAGAGAAAGTCGCCTCCGATATTGATGACACAGGCAATAGCAACCGTAATCAAAGGTGTTTTTGAATCTCCGATTCCTCTAAAAATCGCACCTATGATATTGTAGGCAATGATAAAAAGGATTCCACCGCCACAAATTCGGATATAGTTGGTGGTCTGACTGACTGCATCAGTTGGTGCATTCATTAATACTGCAATCTGAGGAGCAAAAATAGTAAGAATCAAGGTCGATATCAATCCTATAAGAAGAAAAAGAATAATTCCGGTTCCGATGGCTTTGCTGGCTTTCTCCTTCTGTTTGCTTCCGATGGCCTCGGATATCAGAACAGTGACTCCGATAGCAAAACAGGTGATAACATTGCCAAAAGCGGTCGTGAACATGCTTCCGGTGGCAACACCGGACTGATCCGCTATCTGAGAAAATTTCCCGACAACTAATAAATCTACTGCTCCATACATGGCCTGAAGAAATAAGGCTAATAGAATTGGGATAGCGAAACGAAGCAGGCTTTTAAGGATATTTCCTTGAGTAAGTTGGTTTTCTTTCATAATTTTTAATAAAAAACTGGATAAGACATTAAGATTTCTCTCAACATCTTATCCAGTCAATAACTATTTTGGTTATTCACCCTCCGATGGCGGTAGCTATCATAACAAACATAAATAATCTTGTCAATTTTTTTAGAGAATGTCTATCAAAGACTTTCATCAGGTGGCAGCTGTTTACATTTTCCGCAGTTGGGACATCCGTTGCAGATGATTCTGTTTCCGCATTGACTGCAGTTGACACTGGTGAATTTAGGCTGATACAGTTTATTTTCTTTGATTTCCCAGCCTAAGGGATCCCGTAAAATATAATTTGTTTTTTTGCCCTGATAGGAAAGCCCGCTTTTATAAGCCATTTTGGTCTGAATGAATTTATTAGGAATATTATAGGTTTTGTGATCTTTGATAAAATTAGTTCCGGTCTCGATAAAAGCAAAGGTAGTGTTAGTTTTCTGACATTGGTCGGATAAGTATTTAACCCAGTCATAGTCGCAAGGACGACAGCCAGTATAATTCTCTCCGCCGCAGATAACCTGTTCAATGAATCCTTCTTTTAGATAATCACTGATATTGATTTCTCCTAATAAAGGAGCAGTCATGATTCCTTTGTGTTTGAAAGGAAGACTTCTGAGAATTGGTATTCTTTCGTCCGCTCTTTTTTGGTTTTCACAGGTGATATTGAAAAAGACATTATCATATCCATCTGCCCAATCATCCGGAAGACAGTGTAAGACTCTTTCCGGTCTTTTAGTAAGTAAAAAGAAAATGACATCACTTCTTTTTCGGATGATTTCCCAGGCCTGTTCTCGGAATAGGTCGGCTCCTTCAACAAAAAAATCGCTAGTCATGCAGACACGAATTAATTCACCGGATTTTATTTTATACAAACCGTCTTTGTTTTTGCTTAAGGGATAACGAAAAGAACCGGTTTTAATCACCTGGGTTGAATTCCCGTTTCCGTGAACCTTATCAAGAAACATCATATAACAGTTTTCACAACCTTCGCTCTTCTTCTGACAGCCATGCCAGGGATTCCAGATATCATGCATATGTTTGATTCTCCTGTATTCATATAATTGTAATTTTTTTTAATATCAAAAGAATAAAAAATCTAATCAGCTGAAAATTTTTTTAAAAACAAATTATCAGCTGATTGATTTAAATTTAACAATTAACATTATTAAAATATGTTAGTACATATTTGATAGTAGTCTTATCTATTAAGCTTATATGTTTAACAATTCCTTTCTTATACTAGGAATTGTTATTTGATTATTTCTTTCTTACTTCGAGATAACGGTTTTTATTCTCCATATCTTTTATTAGCGTGATTTCATATCCCTGAGGATAGATAGAAAGGAAGATATCTTTCACTTTCAAAGCATTAGAAGCTTCCAGTTCAAAGAAAGCGGCTCCGTCTTTATTCAGTTTCTTATCAAGAAGAGAAAATATCTTTCGATAGGAATCACAGCCGTCTTTTCCACTGTATAAAGCTAACTCCGGTTCAAAAGGAGCCTCAGTATCAATAGAGTCTTCTTCGATATAAGGAGGATTAGAAATAATGACATCAAAGGTGTCATTGATATCGGATAAGAAATCAGATTTAAGAAAACTGATATCTAGGTTATTGAATTTAGCAGATTTCTTAGCTAAATCCAAAGCTTTATCGGAAATATCTGAGGCTGTAACCTGACTGTCAGGGTAAATGGATTTGATAGCCATAGCGATAAAACCTGAGCCAGTACAGAGATCAAGAACTTTGTGATTGTTGAATTCGTAGTATCCTTTGAGATATCCGTAAATAAAAGCGATAGTTTCAGTTCGGGGAATGAGAACATCTTCGGTCAGAAAAACCTTATTTTCTCGGATGATATCATAACCTGAGAGATAGACAGCCGGATATCCCGACTGAAGTCTCTCAAGTACATATTTGAAATCTTCTTCATTGATAGAATCTTCTTCACCGTGAATTCCTAAAGAATTGAAGTCCATACCAAAATATCCGTCAATAACGGTTCTGATATCAGCTAAAGGAATTTTATGGTTGTAGAAGGAACTGACGGCTTGGTTATAGGTCATTTTTAGGCTAAATGTTCTTCAAAGGCAGCCTGAAGCTTTTTGGTTTCTTCTTCAAGCATATCTTTCTGGTTGGCTTCATTCAGGGCGTGGACAATCTCATCAAGATCACCATCCATGAACTTCGGAAGATTAAGAGTGGACCAACCGATACGATGATCAGTGACACGGTTCTGAGGATAGTTGTAGGTTCTGATTCTTTCGTTTCTTTCACCAGTTCCGATCTTCAGTCTTCTCTCACCACCGACTTTAGCTTCCATTTCAGCATCCTGCTGGGCCTGAAGCTTGGCTTTCAGCATGACCATACAGGTTTCTTTGTTGGCTAACTGATCTCTTTCAATCTGGCAGGAAACAACAATTCCGGAAGGAATATGTGTGATTCTGACAGCTGATTCGGTTTTATTGACGTTCTGACCTCCGGCACCGGAAGAGTGGAAAGTATCCATCTTAAGATCGGCAGGGTTGATAACAATATCAACATGCTGAACTTCTGGCATGACCAGAACAGTAGCGGTGGAAGTCTGAATTCGGCCGTTAGCTTCGGTGACAGGAACTCTCTGAACACGGTGAGCACCACTTTCGAACTTTAATTTGGAATAGACACCTTTTCCTTTGATTTTAAGGGAAATGAGTGAGTATCCGCCTAATGGTGTCGGATCAGAGTCAAGAACCTGAATCTTCCAACCATTTTTATCAGCGTAGTGAGTATACATTCTGTATAAGTCACCAGCAAAAATGTTAGCTTCATCACCTCCAGCGGCACCACGGATTTCCATGATGATGTTCTTATCATCATTTTCATCTTTAGGAAGTAAGGCAATCTTAATTTCGGCTCTTTTGGTTTCTTCATCACTGACAGCAGTATCGAATTCCATTTTGGCCATTTCCTTGATATCAGGATCTGAATCCTTCATCATTTCTTCGGCATCAGTTCTAGTCTGCTGAATAGCAAGAAGCTCGTTAAACATTCTGACAGGTTCATCTAAGGTTGCTCTTTCTTTACTGAGCTTGGTGACTGTCGGAATATCTAAGGTTCCTTTTTCAAGTAATTTATCAATATCGGCAAGACGAATTTTCATCGCCTTAAGTCTTTCAATCATGTAATCCATATTATTTTTTCTCCTTTTTAATGATTTTTAACTATAACGAACGCATTAAAAGGGGCCCTATAAGAAACTGAGGGCAATACTAAGAACGGTGAAAGTATTAAAATGTAAATGTTTCATAGCCTTTAAATTTTATCATAAACGCGATTATTCGTGTAGATTATTTAAGATATTGTTGAGAAGAATGCATTTTGAGCTGATTTAGTATATAATTTTTCTAGATAGGTGAAATATGGAATCTACTGAGAAAATAACAAAAAAGGGACCATCATGGTTCAAAAGATTTAAAAGAGAACATCCGGTTCTAGTCAGAAATATCTGGCAGTTTGCAAAATTCGGATTAATAGGTTGGGCTTTGACAATTATTCAGTATCTCGGATATACTTTCCTTCCTCAGGCTTTTGGTATTGAATATGCGGCTATTGATTGGCAGTGGCCAAAGATTGAGCTTCCTTATGGTGATGGAAAATTCTATTGGACTATCATTGGGTATGATGTTCTTAAAGATGCTGAGGGCAACGCCATAATCGGTGGCGGATTAGGTTATACCCTTTCTTGGATTATTGTTTATTTTGCCACTCAGATTATCAATTTCCCCTTACAGAGAAATATCACATATAAATCAAAAGGCAATATTGGTTATCAGATTCTCTGGTATTTTATTGCTTTGGTATTAGTCACACTGACTAGTAATGCCTTAAATTCCTTATGGATAAAAGCTGCTAGTGAAGTACTTCCGGCCACGATATATCAGATTGCTCAGACTTTGGCAACTTCCGGAGTCTCAACTGTCGTTTTCTTCTTTGTCTTTAAAATTATCTTCCCTGAGGGAAAACCTGATGATCAGGAAGTGAAGAAGAGAATACTAGATGAAAATCTTACTGCCTCAATTCTTAAGGGAATATTTATTGATTAGCTTTTGTTCGTAGTTTACAAAAGAAATCATCAAATAATGTTTTGAATCTCCTGTCATCAATCCTATTGATCATTAACGAATTATCGGTAAATACATGATAGTAAGAAAGAGAACCCTTGGTTGGGTCATCCTGAATATAGTAAAGCTGGCTCACGCCAGCTTTTATTATGGCTCCAAGACACATCAGACAGGGTTCTAGATCAACAATCAGAATAGAATCTTTCAGATAACGGGAACCGGAAATTTCCATACCTTTTTCTAAAGCCAGAATTTCCGCGTGTTTAAAAGGATTATTGCTGGATTCGACCTGATTAGAAACGAGTATAGTCTGATTAGAAGGTAAGACTAATAAAGCGGAGACTGGTATTTCACCTTTAAAAGAAGCTTTCAGAGCTTCTTCATAAAGCTGGTCAAGATACTCTTTCAACTGATTTCTGTTCATTTTAATAAAAAAGCCACCGCACACTGGACTCAATCTTATGGCTGCTGCCTTCCGGCCCTGACCAGGTTCGACGAATACAGTCGCGATGGTGGTTATATTTTACATTTTCTTTTTGATTAAGGCAATATTAGGATGGATTTTTCCTTATTTTTTAAAGAATATTGGATTAGAATTCCTTATGCATCCAGATATGGGGATAGCCTTCATCGGGTTCAAAGTCACCGAAGGTCTGATATCCGCATTTTTCATAGAAGGGAATAGCTCTTTTTTGAGCATGAAGCCAAAGGGAAGAACCTTTTTCTTCTTTGACTTTTTCTTCAGCTGCAGAAATTAATAGGGATCCAATTCCTTGTTTTCGGAATTCTTTGGTTACGGCAATTCTTCCAAGTGTCCATCTTTTAGTCTGAGAATCAATGAAGATACGGCAGGTTCCTATGGGAGTGTCATCAGAGAAGGCTAGAAAATGAATGGCTATGTTATCGATGGAATCAAGTTCTTCCTTGAATCCCTGTTCATCACAAAAAACCTGAAGCCTGATATTAACAGCATCCTGAGGACGGTAATTGTAAGACTTGACTGTAATCATTAGTTCTTTTTCTGTTTAGCTAAGTATTCTTCCATGGCTTTTTCATCAGCCAATTTTTTCTTGAAGGCTTTTGATTGCTTTTCAATGAACTTACGGTCTTCAAAATAGGTGATACCTAAAGCCCGTCTGACACGGGAGACGGTTTCCTGAGCTTTGGCTCTGGCTTTAAGAGAACCCTCCTGAAGAATCTGATAGACACCGGGGATGTCGGCCTCATATTCTTTTCTTCTGGCTCTGATTGGGTCGAGAGTATCATTGATGACCTGAGCTAAGAAAGTCTTTACAATGACATCACCAAGTCCGCCTTTCCGATAATGTTCCTTGAGTTCATCAAGGTTAGCATATTCCGGAAGGAACTTTTCAAAATGGCAATCTTTACAGAAAGCATCCAGGTAAATGAATACTGGGTTGTTTTCGGTATGTCCGGGATCTTCAATCTTCAGATGGGTTGGATCTGTGAACATAGTCATAACCTTTTTGGTTACGGTTTTGCTGTCATCACTTAAATAGATACAGTTGCCAATGGATTTTGACATCTTGGCTTTTCCATCAGTTCCGGGCAGTCTTTTACAGGCATTGTTATCGGGTTCCATGATTTTGCAGGGGACAAGAGTATCGCCGTAGAGGGAGTTGAATTTGTGAACAATTTCATTAGACTGTTCAATCATTGGTTCCTGGTCTTCACCTACTGGAACAATGGTGGCATCGAAAGCGGTGATATCAGCGGCCTGGGAAACAGGATAGCAAAGGAAGCCGGCAGGAATGGATTCACCAAACTGCTTCTGAGCAATTTCGTTCTTGACGGTTGGATTTCTTTCAAGTCTGGAAAGGGTGACTAAATCGAGATAATAAGAAGTGAGTTCAAATAATTCAGGAACTCGGGACTGAATGAAGATAGTGACCTTTGAAGGATCAATACCACATGAAAGATAATCAAGGGCAACTTCAATAATGTTGTCTTTGACCTTTTGGGGTACACCAAAATTATCGGTTAAAGCCTGAGTATCAGCAATCATGATATACATTTCATCAAAACCGCCGGCATTCTGAAGTTCGACTCTTCTTCTCAGTGATCCGACATAATGACCAATATGAAGTCTTCCGGTTGGTCTGTCGCCGGTCAGCATGATTCTTTTATTCTGCATTTCCTGATTATTCATGGTAGATTAGTCTCCTCCTAATTTTTTGATTCTATTTGTTTTTGACAATCTCTTCTAAATAGTTCATAACATCATCTTTGAGATCATCTCTCTTAAGAGAATAGTCAATGATGGCTTTGATATATCCGAATTTGTTTCCGATATCATATCTGGTTCCGCTGAAGATGCAGGCATAGCAGGGATTGAGCTTCATGGATTCTTTGATAGCATCAGTTAATTGAATTTCACCACCGACACCAGGTTTGGTATTTTCTAAAACGGTAAAGATTTCAGGGGGAAGGACATATCTTCCTAAGACAGCAATGTTGGAAGGGGCAAGTTCGGCAGTGGCAGGTTTTTCAACCATATCACAGATCTGGAAATTCTTTCCTTCTGCTTTAGCTAAGGGTTTGACAACACCATATTTCTTTAAAAGTTCAGTAGGAACTTCTTTGCAGCCTAACTGAGTTCCGCCATTAGTTGCATAATAAGCTTCAATCAATTCGCCGATAGCAGATTTATCATCAGAGGTGATAAGATCATCACCTAAAAGAACAGCAATTGGATCATCTCCGGCAAAGGACTTTGCACATAAGACAGCATCGCCTAATCCTTTAGGTTCTTTTTGATGGACAAAGGTAATGTTTGCCATATTAGCAATATCACGGATCATCTTTGCTTCTTCATCTTTCTTAGAAGCCTTTAATCTCATTTCTAATTCGGCATTAACATCAAAATAGTCTTCAATGGCTTTCTTTGAGCCAGAAATAATTAAAAGAATATCAGTAATTCCGGCTTTAACGGCTTCTTCAACAATATACTGAAGATTAGGAGTATCGATTATAGGAAGCATTTCCTTTGGTAAGGCCTTGGTGGCTGGAAGAAATCTTGTTCCTAGACCGGCTGCTGGAATAACTGCTTTTGTCACTTTTTTCATTATAAAAACCTCCGTGTGATTGTGGTAATAAGATTATACCACTTAATCATAATTCTTTCCTTATTGAAAAAAGATGATACTAAAAAATACTAGAAACCGTATTATTTGATTTCGCTTTCGCTCTCAATAGTCAGTTTTCTTAATTTATATGCTTTTGGGTAATTATTACATTATTTTCTGATATATTTTTGAAAGCTGTTTACAAAGAAATGGTAGTGTTCACATCATTAAATAATTCGAAAAAGTCAAAAATACAAATCTAAAATTAACGTTTGTGCCAAAATAAATGCCACTTACGCTATATTTACAATTTTTTATTTTCAATAGATACTCATTTATGATATATTTATATTGTTAAAAAAAGTTGGACGAGAAGCTTTAGAGAACAAAAATTCTCATTGCTATTGTAAACGCTTTCTTTTTTAACTATAATAATAAGGAAGAGTAAAACAAAATGACAGAATTTAAAATTAACATTACCAATTTAGGTGGACTTACTTCTAGATCAAGCGCTGAACTTGTTGAGGAAGCCAATCATCACAAATGTGAAATCATCATGAAGCTTGAAAATGGCGAAGAATGTGATCTCAAGTCTATTATGAATGTTTTTGCTCTCTCCCCTGTAGCTCAGGGCGATAGCCTTGTCATCACCTGTGAAGGTGCTGATGAAGAAGAAGCTGTTGAAGGCTTCAAAAAGCTTTGTTCAGAATATAGCTTCTAGTAATTGATTTACTAGAAATCATAAAACATTTACCAAAAAAGCAAGAATCGATACAAGCAGTTTATTAAACCTCTGCTTATTTATCATCCTCTGAATTTGTATATCAATGGCCATGATATAGGTGAGATGGTATGATTCTGGAAGACCCTTTCTTTTAGAGACGGGAATTCTTTACCTACTTTCTTATTTGTCTGGTTTTAGTATAAGGAAATGTTTTTTCGGGATGTGAAGAAGAGAAGATATTGTTGAGATCTTTTCTATCAGGGATGAATTCGAGAATAAGAAATACAAAGGAAAAGAGTTCGTTTAGTGCTGTGACTAGCTTTATATGTTTAGTTTCTATTTGGTACTAGCTGAAGTTTAGATTCAAATTCTGGTTGATATTAGGTTGATATTAGTTGGATATGTTCTGATACGTTTCTATATGATAAGTTACTATATGATACGTTATGTTTCTAGCTGAATTAGTGGATATCCAAATATGAGTGGATATGGGATGGTCGAAACCTTTACTAGGCCTAGATCAGAAGGGAGTGAAGATATTACGTATTTGTTTCTGTTTTTGTAGGAGCCCAGACACAATTGTTTAATTGTTGCTAACTGGGTTCCTTTTTATTTTTCAATTAAATAAGGAGAGAAGATTTTGACAATTTCCTGATAAAAAGGCTGTTTAAAAGGCATAATTCCTTTTAATGCCATATAGGTAGCATCATCAAAATCGATAGTAAGGAAGAACTTCAGGACATAGTCCTTAATGGTGTCTTCATATTTATAGCCAGCAAATTCAGTAGTAAAAGCATCCTTGCAGTCAACTGTCAGGGATTTAACAAGATCATCAAATACTTTGATATCCATGTCAGACTGATTTCCGTTGATGGAAAGAAGAACAGATTTCCTTCCGGTGACAGTCATGGTAATGTAATCTATCTTGTCGACTGATGACGGTCTTCTTTTCCAAAAGGAAATAGAAGTAATGGAAGTTTCTTTATTTCCCGGCATTTTCAGAAAATCCTTGGAATAATGAATCAAAAAGCTGGTCAAGGACTGTAAGATAGGACGGCATTTTACCGGTTGCTGTCTTTTTGATTTCCTTAATTCCGTTATTGAAACTGAGAGTCAGTGAGTAATGCTCGGATTCATCCTTGCTTTCCTCATCCCTCATTTCTTCTTCCCAATCCAAGAAGAAGAGCTTCTCGATAAGAAGAACCTTGATTTGATCAAACATAGGAGCAAAGCCAGTAATTGGCTGAGCCTGAGAAATACTCATTCCCTTGATGATTCGACAGGAAAGGACTGTGTCCTTTTCAGTCTGATGGATTTCAATCATTTTGGTAGATCCGTCATGATTTCGCTGATAGACAAAATCAGATAAACCTTGTTCATATTTATGTAAATCATTTTCTTCGGGGCCATTAACGCCAAAGTCGTGATTGCAGGCATCACAATGGAAGCCACTGGTTTTCAGTATTGAATCAAAAAAGGTGTAAGTATCATCGCTTCCGCATTTCGGACAGATTGTATTCATAACTGTTCCTCCTTTTTAAGACGGGTAGCAACTAAGAGACTTTCATATTCATCGCTAGTCAGCAAACGGATTTTTCCTTCTTCCAGGTCACCTAGTTCAATAGGACCGAAAGAGATACGCTTCAGTTCGACAACATCGTAATTGAACTTTCCGAATATTCTTTTGACTTCGTGATATTTTCCTTCATGGACAGTAATCTCACAATGATATTCATCAAGAATGACAAGCTTTGCTGAAGCGGCAAACTCACCCCTTCCGATATCAAGATTTCCTTGTTTTAGGGTTTCAATAAGTTCTGGACGGAGAATATGATTAACGGTAACGGCATAAGTCTTATCTATTTCATATTTCGGATGAGCTAATCTAGCATTAAGGACTCCGTTATCAGTCAAAATCAGTAAACCTGTGGTATCAGCATCCAATCTTCCGACCATTCTTACTCTTTTCTGATAGAGGTCTGGTATGAGATTCATGACTGAAGGGTATTTTTCATCAATCATTGAGCACATGAAATTCTGTGGCTTATTGATAATGATGGTTGCATAAGGAATATTTTCAATGATTTGTCCGTCAACTTTGATAATATCGGTTCCGGAAATCTGCATATCATTGACAGTTGTGACTTTGTCATTGACAGCGACTCTTCCGCTATTGATTATCTTCTTACTGGAATTACGTGAACAAAAACCATGGGTTGCTAAAAATCTATCAAGTCTCATTTTATTTCTTTCCTAATAAAGATTTTAATTTATCAACATCTAATCCTGAAGAAGAACTAGGTTTGCTGACTTCTTTTTCAGCCGGGATTTCCTTTTCAGCCGGAATGGAAGTTTCTGGCTTTTCCTCAACTACGGGTTTATCCTCAATAACTGTTTTTTCTTCAGCAATCGGTTTTTCTTCAATCGTAGTTTCTCTTATGGGTTCTGCTTCTTCAGTGAGAACTGAACCATTATCATCTAAAAGTCCGTCAATCAGTGAGGAATAGTAGCGGTCATTGTTGATGGGAGAATTCATTGGCTGGAAATAATTGATAGGCTGAGAAGTCTTATCCTGTTTAAGGAAGGTAGTGAAGATGAGGGCAACAGCAATAAAGAAGCTTCCTAAAAGCATGGCTAAAACGACAATTTTGTCGGCATCAGCTGAGGGTGAATAAGTTGGGAAATAAGGTTCCTTGATTTTGGTTAAGACCAAATAAATAACACCAAAGAGATAGAAAGAAATATTGATTCCGGTTTTTTCTAATGAAAAATTCCTTCTTCCTTTAACATAGAAAGCAATAATATCTCCGCTTAAGAAACCAAAAGCGATGCCTAAGAGGAAGAAAATGTTTTCTTTGATTCCGGAAAGATAGCTGAGTAAGTTCAGTTTATCGGAGAAGACAAAGAATAATCCGCCTAAGTAAATCAAAGTGAAGACACTGATTCCGCTGAACTGAGAAAGGAATCCGCCAATCAGGAAAAGAAAGACAACTAAGGCATAGGCACTAAGGGTTGTCAGTTCTCCTACAAAAGAGAAATCAGCAAAATACATACCAAGCATCAGTCCTATAGGAATTATCAGAGATAATAGGAAGGAAAGCCAGTTTTTTGAAATCTTATGGATGTTTTTGAGTAAAGAAATCAGTTCAGTTAAAAGGAAAACAGCACAGAAAACCAGCATTGGGCCGTTGAATCCTAAAGGGATGTTAGGATAAAGAGAAGAGAAAGGAATGAGGAAAACAAAAATCAATCCTAAAATAGTTCCCAGCAATAAAGGCCAACGGGTCAGAAGATAGTTTCCCATTCTTTTTCCGTTGTTTTTTTCAGTATCGGATTCATTAATTCGCATGCAGTTCTTCAGCAGTCGGGTGTTGGTAAACGGAATAACATTGCAGGCACCTAAAATGAAACCTTCAACCAAACCAACGAATTTCAGGTAAATGCTTTTTGATGGTTTATTTGATTCAGATGTAAATTCATTCATATCTATCTATTATAAACTATGGAGCATTATTTTCAGCCATAAAAAACACGGAAGAAAGAATTAAAATCAAAATCAGATGATATTGATTCTTCCCTGAGAAGCTGAATAGCTTTCCGGAATTGTTCCGGAAAGAGTATTCTGGATGTATTCGAGAAGAACCTGATAATCAAGCATTCCGGAATCGATAACATATTCGTTATCGGAAAAGATTCCTAATCCATCACCGGAATAGTTTAAAGAATAGTTAGTGGAGGCGAGAGTATAGGTTTTGTTTGGATCAAGGGCAACATAAGTCGAATCATCCTGAAGAACCTGAATATTTTTTCTCTTCTTTCACCGGTTATTCCGGAAAACATGTTGTTTTCGTCAAGAGTTACTGAGGAAGGAACAGAAACATCAATATCGCATTTTAATCCTGATACCTGGAAAAAACCGCCGTTTTCACCAACACTGGTTCCATTGCTGGCTTCTTCCTGAGTAAGACGGTAAGAAAATTCTAGAGCGTCAGCAATTTCCATACCGGAAGCCTTTACTTCCGATAGTTGGTTTCCGAAAGGATTGACTGCAATAGCATCCCCATAAGTGATATCACCTTGAGCAATATCGGCTCTGATGCCGCCACCATTACAGAATCCGATGTCAGCATGGCTGATAGAACGATAGGCATCAGCTGTAAAATCACCGATATTGGTTTCACAGTTTCTGACAATTCTTACACCATTTTCATTATATCTGGTGAGATTGACATCCGAAGTTCCAATAACAGTATTGATTTTTTCTTCGTATTCTTGTTTGATTCCACTGATTTTATCTACTATTACCTGATCCTTCTTAGGATACTTGGTAATCAATGAGGTTGAAATAGTTCCGCTTTGGGAGATATTAAGTCTTCCGATAGCATTCAGTTCAGTTCCGGTAGAAGAAAGAATGACATTCTTTCCATCCAGATTTTCATAGTATTCCGAATTGATAGTGCTATGGGCATGGGCATCAAGGAAAACATCAGCACCAGTAGTATTTTTGATAACATCGACGGAAGAAAACGGACTTGATGCATCGTTATTTCCTAAGTGTCCCATAAGAATAACATAGTCAGCATCAGCCTTTCGGCAGGCATCAATATTATCTTGAATAACTGAATAAAACGTTTCTTTGGTTTCTCCCTTGAAGGAATAAATGAAGTTGCCATCATTATCCATGAAATTTGTTGGGATGGAGTTGGAAATTGTGAAGGGAGTAGTGATGCCGACAAAACCAACTTTGCATGATCCGTAGTCTTTGATTGAATAAGGGAGGACTTCATCGGAAAAAGGAGATTCTCCTTCTCCGGTATAGGTAAAATTACGGCTTAAGGCCTGAGCATTCAGCTCATCAGTCAGAGTCACAAGCTGATCCATGCCATAAGCGAATTCATGATTTCCGTAGGTGACATAGTCATATCCGACAGCATTCATCAAGTCAATAATGTAGGAACCTTTAGAAATAGAACCCATGATATTTCCTTGAATGAAATCACCGACATCAACCAAGGTGGTGTTGGGATTAGTTGCTTTGGTATCTTTTAGGTAGGCACTGAGGGTAGCATAACCAAGATTATCGTCGACCGCACAATGGACATCATTAGTGTACAGAATGACAACATCGCCATTACTCTTAGTGTTCTGACAGCTGAAAAGACTTAAAGCCATCATCGGAATTAGTAAGACATTAATATATTTTTGTTTCATTTTTTAAGGGTCTCTACTTGTTATCATCCATGAAGGAGGAAGAAAGTGAGGAATAGGAAGAATCATTGGATGTCGGATTATTAATTGATGAATCATTGACGGAGGTATTCTTAGAAATCTGGGAGTAATCAATGTAGAATTCTTTTTCTTTATTCATATTAACATAGACAGCAATTCGGTCACCAGGAGCAATATTTGATAAGTCATCAAAGATATTCGGTGATTTATAGGTGGCACCAACGGAATTCTTGGCAATAATGACAAAGGGATTGATTCTATTGACAGCGATTCTGGTGTTGACATAGATCTGGTCAACTGTGCACCAAATCATTCTTCCGGTTGATTTCAGTCTCTTCTTTTTCGATTCCGAAATTAAGAGAGTTATCAGCATTGAGCCGCCAATCAAGATAAAGAGAACACCAATTCCTCCGAAGACACCAATCAGAATGAATTCACCACCCTGGGCTTTGACATGATAGGGATTTGCGGTTTCATAAAGAATAGTTATTTCTTTTCCGATATAATCAGTTGAAGAATAATAACTGAGAGTTACTATATATTCTTTATCATCAACAGTGAAAGAAATCTGTTCTCTGGTTTCATCAGAATTGATATCAATGATCTGAGCGGTTGTTTCCGTGGATATATTCTTGAATGCAAGGTAATTATAGCCTTGATAGCCAGCAAAAAACCCGGTAGCCAGACCAATAATCAGAAAAACAAGAGGCATAAATATTGCGGTGAATTTACTGATCTTTCCAGTATGGGTGTAGGAGTTAGAATGTGTCATGTGGGATTCTCTTTTCTTTCTGATTTTTTTAAAATCAAATAATGTCTATATCATACTTTTAACGGATAATGTTTGCAATTCTAATAGTAGGTAATCATTAAAAAATTTTCTTTTTTAATCAGAGATTAAAGAAATTTTATATTTAAAAATGAAATAAAAATTACTGGTGTGCTATATAATATTTCCGGTGATTATATGAATAAAATGATAAATAAAATTAAAGACAATCTGAAAAAGAAAGAGAATCTTCCGTTCTATCTGGTTTCATTAATAGGATTATTGATGATTCTGCTTTCTTTTATTCCTTATTTTAAAACCAGCTTTAACTCAAACCTTTCCTATCTGATGGGATTCCATTCATTAGCCTATTTGGCTGATCAGGCTGATATGCTCTATTATGAAGGGGTGATGTTTATGTTCTGGCTTTTTATTGCTATAGCTTATTTGATTATCGGAATTGTTTTCTTATTCTATACTTCAGAAGCCTTAATCAAAAGAGTGAGTATTCTAGTCTTAGTTCTTTCCTTGCTTCAGGCAGTTGCTTCTTCATTGATTCTTTATTTCACTTTAAGTACATCGACAAATGTTCAGCCTTATTGTGGAATCTATATTTCTTTAGTCGTTACCTCGCTGCTGTTTTTATCTATTGTCTTTTGTTTTATTAAAATTAAATTAAAAAAATAGTTATGAATTAGATCATAACTATCATTAACAATTTTAGTATTTGAATTTTAATTGGATTATTTATCACGTTCGATAACGGAGTTATAGATAGCTTTTCCTTTAGAAAGTGATTCTTTATTAGTTGTCAGATTACAGGCTAACGAACTAAGGGAAAGCAGCATTCCGGATTTATCAATGGTGATTTCCTCATCAGTGTATCCTTCTTCCGTATCAGTCTTGAAGAGCTGATGATAAATGGAGTAAACCAAAGTGTCATCTTTTAATGACATGAACTGATAGTATTTAAGTCGGGTGGAAAGGAAATCACCATAATAAAGACCGTCAGAAACAACTGAATAGCTTTCAGTCCGATAAAAGGCCTTGGTTGAATGATCAAGAAGCTCGATGGCTGAGAGAACGGTTTTATTATTATAGACACAGAGAGGTCCCTCAAGACTTTCACTGTCATAACCATGCTTTGTAACTTCATAGACAAAGGAGCTATCCTCTTCACTGAAATAGCAGTAGGCAGTGGCATCAGCTAAATAGAGATTGCTTTCTTCATCAAAAACAGATAGTTCACCGGTAAAAATATCTTTGACTTTTGAATAATAATCATCGGTATCAGTTCTATCAACTTTGATTTCCAGGCTCAGAGTTCCGTAGACTGTTGATTCGTCAGAATAATTATAAAGAGAGGAAGTATACTCGGCACTGATGGTTTTTATCTCAGTTAAGCAGTTATCAAGATTCATGGAACTGACAAAAGACCGGATGTCTTCAGGAACGGAAGAAGAACATCCGGCAAGTAAAGCGATTATTGAAAATAGTATCTGTGGTTTCTTTTTCATTAAATGGAATAAGTGAATGTGCTAGTAACATCGACTCTCTTATCTCCGGAAGTTCCGGGAATATAGACCCGTTCGTTAGTCAGCAATCCCTCATTATTATAGCGTAGAGTGATGTTGAAACGTCCATAAAGTTCGACTGAATCATAATTATCTCCGGTTAGTTCCGTGGAATAAGTGAGAACAGAATAGAAAGCTATTGATTTTGACAGGCCTTCACAGAAGAAGACTAGATCATCGCCATCTTTTTTGAACTGAAGAACGGTATTGGGATCATTTTCGCCGGTCAGTTTAGTTTTTATTCGGTAATAGTTATAGTTGGTCTGATCATCGGAACAGATGTTGGCGGGAAGAAAACTGGTTTCGGAGATTCTTAACGGAATACGGAGAATCTTACTGCGGTTAGCCAGATTATTGGCTAAATCATCGCTGGGGATGGATTTCTTAGAAAATTCCTGAAATTTATTGAAAGACTGAATCTGTCCTTCAATAGAAGTTTCAAAAGAAGAAGTAGAAACTTCAGCAAGATTTTTAACTGCCTCCAGCGAATCTTTCAATGACTTGGTTTCGGTATAAGAACAGATTAAAGTGCTGTCCTCATCATAAACCGGAATTATCGGATCACTGGCTGAACAGGAAGCTAAGAGAAGAACGGGCAGGAAATAGAGAAGGGATTTCTTTTTCATTGTTTCACCCTCCTTAATACAAACGGATGTTCATTCCCTTTTCAGTTATCTGACTGCGGGAAATATCAAATTCGATTCTTACTTCTTTGCCAATCTCCATATGGGAAGTGTTAGCAAGGTAGAAATACTTCTTTTCATTGTTTTCCAGGAAGCTAAGTTTGGTATAGATGAGATTGCCGTAATCTAAGTTATCTTCAATCTTACAGACTAAAGCATTGGACTTATCAGAAAGCTTATAAGCATCATGAGGCATATCAATACGGAAGTCTTTAGTGAAGACTCTGGTTCCCAAACCCTGGATGAGTTTGTTGGAAATGATATCGCTAGCCATGGAGTAATAGTTGCCGCTGATATTGAAGAAGAAGACTAAACCGGCTCTTTCCATTGCATTCTTCCGGTCAGCATTAAGAATTCTCATGTTTTCTTCATGAGCTTTGGTGATTTGCTGCAAAGGATTGATAGCTTTCTTATAGTTAGCCTTGTTTTCAGCATTTTCCTTCTTGATTAAAGTGATTTCACGTCGGGCTTTTCCGCTCTGAGCAGAGATTCTGGATTCAAAGTCCATAGTAATCTTTCCTAAAGCACGGTTGAAAGTATTTTCCTTGTCAGAGGTGAAGTTATCCAGGAACATATGATATTCATCACTTCTTCTCTTTAAGGAATCAGGATCAGTATTGTTGGCTTTGAAAGACTGGAATTCAGCTTTTTCTTTCTCTTTCTTATCATGGAAGAGATCATCGTTAGCTTTCTTTGCATCAGCTTTAGCTTTTTTGAATTCAGCTTTATACTGAGCAAGGAGAGTCTTAGATTCTTTTTTGATTTCAGCAATCTTTTCCTGGTTAACCTTAATAGTCTGATTAAGCTTTTCCAGATTCTTCTGCTTTTCTTCTTCCGAAAGATCTTGGACAGCCAGACGGTTCTTCTCGTATTCCTGATTCTCTAAAAGAATCTTAGCATCAATGAACTGCTTGGCAGAATCAATCTTGTCCTGACGGAAGCTGACAAATTCCGGATCATTGACTTTGGAGATGACTGTTGGATAGTTATAGAAGATACCATCAAAGGAATCAAGGCTGTTCAAAGGTTCAAAGATATTGACACCATCCTTGAGTAAGGTGAGTCTGGTGAAATCCAGAGCAACATGGACTTCAGTGTTAGCTTCATAGGGCTTATCTGAAAGACAGAAGAAGATACGGTCCTGAGCCAGTAAATGGATAAGGAATCTCTTAGAAATCTTCTCACTCTCGACAACAGTGGCTTTTAAGCCTTTTTCGGCAATAGAAAGTGAGTCAGTTGGAATTCTTAATTCACAGCCATCAATATCATCTGTCTTAAGAACGGGTGGTAAAAGAACCTCGTTTCCGAGAATATTGATAAAGTTGTTTTTGATTGAAGCAGTGATTGAATTGAAGTCCGGAATTCTAGGAACAATAGTATCTTCGGTCTTGCTGTCAAAGAAATAAGTCTTAGCCATATTGATTTTGGCATAGACAATATCACCAGGATGAAGCTTGCCGACATCCTTGACTTTGATGATGATATTTCCGTCGTTATTAGCAGAAATATCTTCGTTTTCTAAATCAAGTGAACCATAAATAAGGCATTCACTGCCTAATTCCTCAAAGTGGGAAATCTTCAGCTTTAAGGCACTTTCATCAGTTTCATCACTCAGTGAAATGTTTTCACATCTGACACCCATAGCGATGTTGTGCTTTCCGTCAAAATATTCAGGAAGGACTTTAATGAGCTGGTTATAGTCGACTGCTAAAACCTTATTGGCTTTAGGAATACTGACTTTGACAGTCTGGTCTTCTTTTAAAAGAGTGACGGCAAAGAAGTTCATCTGCGGAGTTCCGATGAAGCCGGCGACAAACTTGTTGGCTGGGTGATTGTAAAGATTCTTTGGGGTATCGACCTGTTGGATTCTTCCGCCTTTCATAACGACAACTCTGTCACCTAAAGTCATAGCTTCAATCTGGTCATGAGTGACATAGATGAAGGTGGTCTTCAGTTTCTGGTGAAGCTTAGCAATTTCGGTTCTCATCTGTGTTCTGAGCTTGGCATCGAGATTACTTAAAGGTTCATCCAAAAGCATAACTTTCGGATCTCGGAGGATTGAACGGCCTAAGGCAACTCTCTGTCTTTGACCACCACTCATAGCCTTTGGTTTTCTGTCAAGATAATCGGTGATGCCAAGAATGTTGGCAGCCCAAAGGACTTTCTCCTGGATTTCATCAGCTGGGACATGTCTCAGCTGGAGACCAAAAGCCATATTTTCATAGACAGTCATATGAGGATAAAGGGCATAGTTCTGGAAAACCATGGCGATATCCCTGTCTTTCGGTTCAACATCATTGACAATCTGGTTATCAATGTATAATTCACCGGCAGTGATATCCTCAAGTCCGGCAATCATACGCAAGGTTGTGGATTTTCCGCATCCGGAAGGACCTACAAAGACGATGAATTCACCATTGATAATATCAAGTGAAATATCGTTGACGGCTTTGGTTCCGTTAGGATAGACTTTGTAGATATGTTCTAATTTAAGATTGGCCATAATTATTTTTCCTTTCTATCAGGCTAAGATGGCTATGCCATAGCTTGGTAAGGTCAGAGTATTTTCTTTTTCTGTTTCCTGGTTTTCGTCATTGACTTTCAGAACGGTTTTCACCTGTTTTGCTGAGAGGTCATATTCATAGGAATCAGTGGGAGAGAAGTTGATGACAATAGTAATTGTCTCTTGATTATAAGTCTTGGTGAAGGAGAGGAGTGAGGAAGAAGAGGCATTCACCTGACTATCCTGCGTATTGAGAACAAGTGTCCCCCGGCTGATAGCTGGGAAGGCATTACGGAGATTGTTGACTTTCTTAACATAATTAAGGATAGAACGAGGATCTTTTAGCTGGGTCTTACTGTCTGGGTAGCATTCAATCTGAGCCGTGGATCCGGCTGGATTTTTACATTCTCCTGTGTGAGTCTCATCATCCCAGAAGTAATGTGTGCGGTAATTAGCATCACCGCCGGAAGAGTTTTCCGAGGAGGACATGCCGATTTCGTCACCATAGTAGTTAAAGGTTGATCCGTTTAGCATTCCCAGAACCCCTAACTGAATTTTGGTTTCGTAGATGTTTTTGGATTTGGTTATTCTTCCCATATCGTGATTATCGAGGAAGGGGGCTGGGATTTTTCCGTTGGCTGTTTCTATTAAGGTATTCAATCCTTTAAGGTAATTTTTCTTAAAGTCATTGATACTGGTCAGTAGGAAGGAATCAGGATAAGCTGAAGAACCGGGGAAATAGAAGAAGGAATCAGCATTGGAACGGTAGTAGGAAGCAATGGTTGCTTGGTCTTTGAAGCATTCTCCGACCACATAGCCATTGGGCTTACAATCCTTAACCATCTTGGTTATTCGGTTGAGGACTTCAACATTCTTATCGGCATTATCAAGATAGTAGTAAGTGGTAGCATCCAGACGGAAGCCATCAATATCGGCTTCATTCATATAGTATTCAATTACTTCTTGGATTTTCTGGTAAGTCATTTCTTCATCAAAGTTGAGTTCCGGCATATTGGTGTCAAAGTTGCATTCATAGTAGAAGTCATTGCCTCCGGCTTTAGCATATTTGTAAACCTTGGCATTCTTAACTTCTTCTAAGGAATCATAGAAGACATAGAGATTGGAGTAGTGTTTTTCTTCTTCTGTAATCTCTTCCTGTCTGATTTTCTTCTGATGAGCTAGTAGAGCGTTTTTGAACCAGGAACAGCTATACGATGTATGGTTGAAGACTCCGTCGAGAATAATCTTGATTCCCAGATTATGGGCATCGCTGACTAATTTCTTTAAGTCATCCATAGTTCCTAAGTCTTCATCAATAGTCAGGTAATCAATGGTGTCATAGCCATGATATGTTCCTGAATCGAAGATGGGGCTTAACCAAATTCCGGTATAACCTAAGTCTCGGATGTAATTCAGTTTCGAATCAATTCCCTTGAGGTCACCGATTTTGTCACCATTGGAATCGTAATAGGAAGAAACAAAGATCTGATAGAAGTTGCGGTAATTGTCATCAATGATATTTTCGGGAAGAAGATCAATTTCCGTCTGAGCTGAGTCACTAATCTCATCGCTAAAAGATGAGGGAGAGTTGTTACATCCCATAAGCATAAGTGCGCTGAGCAATAAACAGGAAATTAATTTCTTCATTTGATTTAACCTTTGACGGCACCGCCAGTGATACCTTCGACATAGTATTTCTGAAGCCAGAAGAACAAAATAACAATCGGAATAGAGATAAAGACACCGCCGGCACAGAACATATTGAAGTACTGATTGATATACTGCTTGGCTAACATTGTCTGCATACCTACAGCTACAGTCATCATATCCAGATTTCCGCCGGCTAAGTAGCTAGCCATCATGAAGTCGCCCCAGGGAGCAACAAAGGAAATCAAGGCAGTGTAGACAACAATCGGTTTACTTAATGGCATGACGACTTTGAAGAAGATGGTGTTTTTGTTGGCTCCGTCAATCATAGCTGCTTCATCCAAAGATCGGGGAATAGTATCAAAGAAGCCTTTAGCAATGTAATACTGCATAGCTGCCGAAGCAACATAGATAATAATCAGAGAATAGATGGAAGACTGAAGATTGAGAAGCTTTAAGATGAAGTAGATGATGATCATGGAAAGGAAGGAAGGGAACATACCTAAGAGAAGAATCATCTTCATCAAAGGTTTTCTCATTTTGAATCTCAGTCTTGAGAAAGCATAACTGGTTCCGAGAATGACAATAGTCTGGAGGATAGTGGTGATAACGGCGATGACTAAGGTATTCAGATACCATTTCCAGAAAGGAAGAATCGGATCATTGAATAGACGAGCGTAATTGTCAAACGTCCAGCCAGGCTGACCAAGTTCGGGATGGATAAGCGGGAAGAAGTACTGGGTAGCATAAGAGGAAGCAAATGACTGACCAATGAGATAAACAAAAGGAATGAGCCAGATGATGGATATGAGGATTAAGAAGATGTAGACAAAGATATTTCGGGTTGTGATGGCACGCTTGTGGGAACGATAGTTCTTTTTAGCGTTTTGTTTGGTTAGAGCATTCATTACTGGAATTCCTCCTCATTCTTGACGGAATTGGAGTTGTTATAGAAGATGAGAGAGAAGAAGGCGACAACCACGAAGATAAGTAAGCCGATGACAGACGCAGTTCCATAATCCTTGGTAGGTGAAGAAACCGTCATCTTATACAGCCAGGTGATCAGTAAGTCAGTCTTTCCTAAACCGGAAGAGATGACACTTAACGGAACACCGCTTCCTAAACCATAGATAGGGTTGCCACCAGACAAGAAGAAGATAACATTGAAGTTATTGATGTTACCGACAAACTGAGAAATAAGGTAAGGAGTTGTAACAAATAACATGTAAGGAAGAGTAATCTTGAAGTACATCTTGATGGGAGAAGCTCCATCGATTCTGGCAGATTCATACAGATCATCAGGGATGTTCATCAGTAATCCGGTGCAGATAAGCATGGTGTAGGGAATACCAATCCAGGTGTTGAGAACAACAATCATGACTTTGGCAATCCATTCATCGGATAAGAATCCGATATAGCCCTTAACCCAGCCTAACTGATTGAGCAGACCGTTGACAAAGCCGTTATCGGCAAACATCTTGGAGACCAAAAGTAAGGAAATGAACTGAGGGACTGCAATAGTTGTAATTAGGATAGTTCTCCATAATTTCTTGAATTTGATGCCCTTGATATTGATAATCATGGCAACAACCATTCCAATGAAATAGTTGGAGAAAGTGGCGAAGAAAGCCCAGCAGAGAGTCCAAAGCAGAACTTCCAGGAATACTTTGATAAAGTTTCCTCCGGAAGCCGCCGAGTTAGAGGAGAAGACACCGGCAAAGTTCTGGAATCCAACCCAGTCAATTAAGTTATCTGGGGTCAGATGGTTGTAGTTGTAGTCAGTGAAGGCAATCATTACCATCATGACAATAGGGATAATGGTGAAGATAACCAGTCCTCCGATAGGAATGAAGAGAAGAGTCTTGTCATAGCTTTTCTCAAAAACATTCTTCAGGGTCTGAGTATCACTCATTCGCTTTCCGACATAACCCATTCTTTGCAGATTGAGACTGTCTTTCAGTTGGTTGTACCAAAGGAAGACCAAGGCTAAAAGCATGAAAATCATGATAACCGAGTAAAGAATGATGGTGAAGGAATTATCATTGACCAAAGTCAGCTGAATTTCTACTCCATCTTTAATTCCGGTGTATTTCAGGACACCCACGTTTCCCAAGTTTCCTAAGGACATAAAACTGGAAAGACCATAGCCGATAAAGAAAGCTATGGTGATTATTTCATAAATAAAATAAAGAACACCTCTTGCAATCTGATGTCTGGTGACAAGACCGAAACCCATTAAAATAAATGAAAGACGGGTTTTGAAATCACCAAATTTCATTGCATCAAAGATGTTCTTAAAGATACCTGCTGTGTTTTTCTTTGTTGTTCGTGCCTGTTTAGGTACTTTTCGGAAAAAGCCGGCAACGGCATGTGGTATAGCTGTGAAGAAATGCGTGAATTTGTACAAAGCCCGTTGGGGTTTTGACAAAGAAAGGTATTCTAGTTGGTTATCTAAAGTTGCCATAATTTCCTCCTTTTTTATGTATTTTTAACCAAAAGCGTAGAACAGGCGATTTTCGCCTGTTCTACATCAAAAGGTACTGCTAAAACGAATTGTGGATATTGTCAGTATTACTTGCCGACATTGCAGATGGCAGCATTGAAAGTATCAAGCCAGCCCTTAAGTGTCTCATCAGAGATATCACCAGTGGCAGAACTGATACTAGTGTATAAAGCATCATTAGCAGCCCAGCAGCCAGAAGGAACAACAGTCTGAGCAACAGAAGTTGGGATCTGAGCAGCGACAGCAGCAACGATGACATCATCCTTGATGGCATCAGAAGCTAAGGCCTCCTTATTAACTGGTGAAGTTCCCAATTCAGTGTATCTGCCAATCTGAGCATCCTTGCTGATTAAGTAGGTAGCAATCTTCTGATCGAGAAGAGCACGGGCAGTGTCAGTACCATAAGCCTTAGGGTTGATACCATAGAGCTTGTAGCCTAAGAAATTGTGGCAATAATCAGTAGATTCAGCATTTCCGAGCTTAGGAAGTCTGGCAACACCATAATTGTCGCCTAAGTCTTTCTTCATATCGGATGATCTCCATGCTCCGGAAACGGTGGCACCATAAGCATTGGAAACAGTGCAGGTCTTACCGGAATCTTCAGTAACATCAACATTAGCATTTTTGCAAAGTTTAACTAATTCTTTGGCAGCCTTAATTCCGTTTTCTCCGTTGAAATCAGCGGCAATGCTGTTGATGGACTTTCCATCTTCAGATAAGGTGATGTTCCATTTGGCACCATAGGTAGAAAGGAATGGGATACCATACCAGCTGTTCTTAAGAGGATAATTGTACTTAACGCTCTTAGAAGTACAGGCAGCAATGATGTCCTCAGTATTAGTAGTCTTATCGGCTGGAACTAAACTGGTGTTGTTATACATGAAGTAAGTATTAGTGGTGAAAGGATAACCATAAGTACCGGCATCACCTAAAGTAGCAGCAGCAACAACGTCTTCTCCTAAGCTGGTAGTCATAGTAGCAAGATCAGCACTGTTGACCTTGGCTAAAGCACCACTTGCCATAAGGTTAAGGATCTTATCGCCAGCGAAAGCATAGACATCCGGACCAACAGACCAATCGGAAACCTTACTATCAGCTTCATTTTCTTCAAGGGCATAAGGCTGAACGGTAACATTGGTATAACCTAAGGAAGTAACATAATTGGTAACCTGAGTCTTGACCCAGTCAACCTCAGCAGCAGGTGAACCAATTTTAATAGTGAAGTCATACTTTGATAAATCTTCGGCAGTAGAAGTAGAAGTACTAGTGGAAGTATCAGTAGAAGTGCCAGTAGAAGTAGAAGCGCTAGTAGTATTGCATCCGGTAAGTCCAACGGCAGCAACAAACATAATAGAAGCTAATTTCATAATCTTTTTCATTTTTCAAATCCTCCATTTATGAAATAGTCGGCTTAATGGTTGAAATATAGAAGTTTCAGAACAATAATGATAAGCTAACTATTTATTAGCTCCCTAAGGAGGCCTACCCTAGGAAGATAAAGCGTTAAGACGCATCAATTTAATAGTTATCTTTGTTCTGATAACTGGTTTGGAATAGCTGTAGTTGTGCTTGATATAAGTCAAAAACTGGCAGCGTTTTCAAAAACCGCTTACATTTTACAAGTTTTTTTAAAAAATGTAAAGTTTTACGGAAAATCTAATAAATCAAAAAATGTTAAATTTAATTTTTAAAAAATGGCTTACCTAAAAGTGTTTTAAAGGAAACCAATGTAATTATAATAAAATTTCTAAAAATGTAAATTTACCATTAAAAATAATTTTGTTTTTTAAGTTGGAAACTAAAAAATCAACAATATTTAATAAAAAAATAGGCAAAATTGAGAAAAAATTAACAAAAAATGATAAAAAATCAAAAAATTACTTTTTACCTAAAAATATTTTTTTACGACTTTCGATTTAAAACACTTTCAATTAAAAAAAACTATCGGGATTATTCAACATCTCCAATAGTTTTGTTTAATTTCTTCCGTATTTAATATTCAGTGCCCTTAGTTCAAAGGCTAAATCTTTATTAAAATCTTCTTCAGTTATTCGATAAGTCCAGTTGTTTCCTTTGGTTGACGGAGTATTGATTCTGGCTTCGCTTCCCTGTAAGAGAATATCATTCATAGATTGGATAGCGACTTTTGAATTGCTGGCTAGATTCATCTCCATAATAGCCTGGGCGGCTTGTCGATTATCATTCTGTGGTGGAGTGATTCCAAAACGTTTACAAGTTTTGATTATCTCATCGATGGCTTTCTGATGATCGGCTTCAGACATTGATGACAGGTAGCTTACCAAGGTATCACAGTCATGAGTGGTTGAGAAGCTATAGCAGGAGTAATGGTAATTCAGAGGATTGTTGGGATTATCCAGTCCACGGGGGAAAGCTAATTCAGAAACCTTGGTATCCGGAAGCTTGGTAGAATCTAGGAATTCTGAGAACTCCTGACTTTCAAAATCGACGTCTTCGGCAATCAAACGGTTATGGTAATTGTTGCAGACGGTTCCGAAACCTGCTCCTGGTCCCTTTTTCCAGGTTCCATTCAAACCGTCTTTGCTTCCGTAAGGCAAAGAGTAGTATTCAAGGATACAACGGGAAGAGGAAATCATGATAATGTCATAGAGTTTGAGATAGTAATTGAGTCGGTCACGGAAAAAACGATAATAGTTCTTTTTCATATAATCGAAATTATAGAGAGGATTACCCCAGACTTGTCCGGTTTTATAAAAGAAATCCGGCGGATATCCGGCTGTTTCTGTCATTCTTCTTTTATTGTCTAACTGGAAATTACGGTAATGCTTATAGACTTCAACAGAGTCATAAGAAACATACATTGGCATTTCACCGATTATCTTTATGCCTTTTTCGTGGGCATAGTTTGTTAACTGATCCCATTGACGAAGGAAAATATACTGAGTCCAGATATTGAACTCAACATCGTCTTTATTTAAATGTTTGATTTCACGAAAATGCTTTTCTGAATAATCATCATAAGGAGGATCGTAGTCCGGCCAGGCCTTATAGGAGTACTGATCTTTCAAGGTCATGAAACAGGCATAGTCCAGATAGCCGTTCTTTCTGATAAATGAAGTATAGCCTTTTTGATAGTCTCCCTGTCCTTTAATGAATCTTTTAAAAGCTATCCTTAAGATTTTTTTCCGGTTAACGAAAATCTTTCCGTAATCGACTTTCCGAGGATTATCTCCCCAATCGATATTATTTAAGTCTTTTTTCTTTAATAAGCCTTTATCAATCAGATCTTCAAGATCGATAAAAAAAGGATTGAGAGCTTTTGAGCTGAAACTTTGATAAGGTGAATCAAGAAAGGCTGTTGGGACTAAAGGGAGGATGCTCCAGTAGGAGAACCCTGCTTTAGCTAGAAAGTCGATGAATTTTTTGGCACCTTTTCCAATCGTTCCTATTCCGTATTTATCAGGAAGGGAGAAGATTGGCAGGGCGACCCCAGAACTTTTGTAATTCATATTCCGCTTTTATACCTATAATTTTTGCATTTTAATTTAGTTTTGTAAAGCAATAATTAAAAAGAAAAAATAAGCACGACAAAATAAATTAGATAAATCTAATTTAGGTTTCGAGGAAAAAATTTATTATCGAGTGATTTTTTGTTTTGCTAATCTGTTTTATAAGATAATTAGGAACTATTATTTAGGCTCATTACCCTTTTGTTATTCATAGGAAAACATAATCTTTCTATTTTAAAAATTTAAGTCACTATTTTAAAAAAATAAAAAAAGTAAATATTTTTATTATTAATAAAAAATTATTAATAAAAGAACAATTCTAATAATAATTTTAAAGTTGTATTTAATTTTTTGTTCTTTTTCCTTTACCTTTTCAAGTAAAAACGAAAAAACATCAAAACGTGAAAGGGGTTTACTTTTATTAATTTATTGTTTATATTTGTGTTATGTTTTGGAAAGAGAGGAGTCTCTACATGGACTTTTTTTCATACTTTGAGGACTATTACATTAATTTAAAATTTGGACCAACCTTTATTATTACCGGAATTGTTTTTTCTTTATCAATTGCTATTATGTTTAATCCGATACAAAAGAAGGCTTCCTATTTTTTACGGCTTTTTATTGATTTTATTTGTGTTTTTATTGTTCAGCTGCTTGTCAACTGTCTCCTTCATTCCTCTTTTGAGGCTGGCAATGTTCTATCTTTTGATCTTTACACCATGTATTATGTTTGGTTCATTGTGGCTTTTATCCATTCCTTCTATCCTAATAAAACTTCTTATCCTATCCGATTTACTTATGCCTTATTTGTTAATGCCTTTATCGTCTGTCTTTTAGGAATATCAGGTTCGATTGGAAATATTTTCTTCCATACTACCGAAATACATAATTCCTTGGGGACTGATATAACGTTCTATTCTATTATTTTCCTGACTTTAGCCTGTGTTATTTTTGCTAAGATGATGCCTTTGGAAAAATATAAAAAGGTTCCTTTCTCCGGTATAATTGTTGTCGATGTAGTTTTTGTTCTTTCTCTGGTTTTCCTGATTTCTCTTCAGGTATTTTCAGGTGAAAGTGATGAACTGAGAGTCATCTCTTCTGCTATTCTTCTTATTATTGATTGCCTTACCTACATTCTCTTCTACATCACTATCAGAAACTATAATCACAACCTTTATTATCAGGCAATGGAACTGAAAGTTGAAAACATTGATAATCAGATTGAATTAGCTTCACGCAAATCGGAAGAGCTGCACGTTATCCGTCATGATATCAAGAATCAGTTCGAATATATTGACCGGCTTCTTAAAGCTAAAGAATATGACAAACTAAACGAATATTTCAATGATCTCAATGAAAAGACTCGTCTGGCCGTTGATTATATCGACTGCGGAAACAGTACTCTTAATCATGTTCTGAATATCATTAAATCTAAAACTGATGTCAGGCATCTGGTCTTTATGACAGACATCAGTGTTCCCCATCAGTTAAAGATCAATGATACTGATTTAGTATCTATGATGGTGAATCTTTTGGATAATGCTATTGAGGGAACTGAAAGATCAGGTAAGAAGGGACCTATCAATCTGAAAATCTTCTATCAAGGAAATTATTTGTTCATCAATTGCTCAAATCCGGTTGATGAAAGTATTGATCCTAAGAAAATACTATCTTTGAAGACAAGTAAGACAGAAAGCGACAATCATGGTTACGGACATAAGATAATTAAAGGGATTGTGACAAATTATCAAGGATTCATTGATTATTCCATTAAAGACGGATACTTTATTTCTTCCTTAATGCTTTGTCTGAAGAAGTTTACTAACGAAGAAGAGGAATAGTTATGGAAATGAAAATTGCCTTAGTCGATGATAATCAGTCAACAGTTCAGATGGTCTCCGGAACTCTGAAGCCTTTATTTGAATCCCGGGGAATTAAGCCTGATGTTTATTATTACTTCAGTGGTGAAGCTTTAGAGAATGATTTAGGAAAAGTCTCTTTTGATCTGATTTTCTTGGATATTGAGATGCCTCAATTGGATGGCATCAGTCTAGCTGCCAGAATGAGAGAAAAAGAATATACAACTCCCATAATTTTTCTTTCTAACCGTGAGGATCGGGTCTTTGACTCTTTACAGGTCAGTCCTTTTGGATTTGTCCGAAAATCAAACTTCCTCAATGATTTTGGTAAAGTAGTTAACCGTTTTATTGATTCAATCAAGATTGATAAATCTGTTACTCTCTTGGTTTCGGATAAGGATGAAACGATTGCTCTTAATGTCAGGGATATCATCATGATTGTCAGCCAGAAGAAAAAAAATGGTTTATGCTTCTGGAAGAGAAGAACCTTATGCTATTCACTTGACTATGGAAAAACTGAAAGATGATCTGGCCTCAGAGGGGTTCATCTGCTGCTGCAAAGGAATCCTGGTCAATTATGTCTTTATTGATGCAATCAAGGAAAGTGATATTGAGCTGAAGAACGGAAAAACAGTTCCGATGTCCAGAAGACAAACTTCAGAGACAAAGAAGAAATATTTGGAACTGATGCAACAGCACTCAATTCTGATCATGTAAGAATTCAAGGATACCGGGCTCTTGGCAGGTATCCTTTTTTGATGGCTTTTGAACCCCTTTTGAGAGGAGTCTAACACCACAACCTCTTCTAAAAAGGATACAAGTTGCGTGAAAAGAATGCCCTTTCACGCCTAAAAATACCGCTTATTCCCATAGAAATGCCTTTTGTTCCCTTAAAAAATCCACAAATGGAGAAAAAATGTCCTCTTGTTTCCAAATTCAGGAAACCGCTTTTATTTTCGGTAAACTATTGCAAGCTTCGGGTCGGACTTGGCCAGCTGACCCAGCCAGTCGAATAGTCTATCGTGATTAATCTAGGAGGAAACAATGAAAAAATCACAGAAAAGAAAGATTATTGGATGTAGTTCATTAGGCGTCATCGGAGTTGCATTAATTGCCTTCAATGTCGGTTTAGGAACTAACTTCAGTAATGTTGCTCAGTCTTTAGGTACTACTACTGTAACTGGTAATTACACCAGTGCCGACTGCTTTAACGATGGTGTTAAGGCTAATACTGAAATTGAAGAAGAAGGTGCAGCTCTATTAGTCAATAAAGATAATCTTCTTCCTTTAACCAATCAGAAAGTCACTATCTTAGGTGCCTGTTCCCACAACTATGTTCAGGGTGGAACTGGTTCTGCCGGCGGTAAGGATGATCAGAATACTGTCATGCTTGATACCGTTATGGAAAATGCCAATATTGACTACAACAAAACTGCCTGGGAATGGCTTGACAATGCTTTAGGTTTAGGTCAGGATTCCCATAATGCTACTGTCAACAAGGATTATTTAGCCGAAGCCGATAAGGAAGTTGTCTCCAAATATGACTGGACTGACTATAAAACCATCCATGAATTCTCTCAGGATACTTACAATCAGTTTGTTACCGATACTGTCATCGGTTCCTACAAGGATGTCGCTATTGTCACCTTTGGAAGAAGTGGTGCTGAAGGTGCCTCTCCTTCTCTTGAATATGATGGAAACAAAGATACTACTACTGGACGTGACTATCTCGAACTCTCAGATGAAGAAAAAGATCTTCTGAAGTTCTGCAAGTCCAAGTTCAGCCACACTATTGTTCTGATTAACTCTGCTTTACCAATGGAATGCGGATTTGTCAACAATGATGATTACAATGTTGATGGCGTTCTTTGGATTGGTTTACCTGGCGAAGCCGGTATCAATGCTGTCGGTGAGATTCTTAACGGAAATGTCAATCCTTCCGGACATCTGGTTGATACCTGGACTTATGACATGACCACTAATCCAACCTTCTATTCCGCAAATGATCAGACTTATTCCAATGTTTCCGGCAATGGTATCGGATCCAAGAATAAGTATTATGAATACAATGAAGGTATTTATGTTGGATATCGTTATTATAAAACTGCTGATGCCGCTGGATATTTTGATTCCACCGACTTTAAGAACACTAAGTTCAAGGGTCATATCGGTGAAGGCAAGTATTATTCTGAATTAAGTGAAACCAACACCTATGAGTCAATGAAGGCTGAAGGCCCTAAGGCTACCTATGCTGGCTATGATGAATTAGTTCAGTTCCCATTCGGATATGGTCTGAGCTACACCTCCTTTAAGCAGGAAATCACTTCCAAGGATATCAAGCTTGAAAAGCATGGCGAAAATACGATCAGTGTCAAAGTTACCAATACCGGCAAGGCTGCTGGAAAGAGCGTTGTCCAGATTTATATGGAATCCCCCTACAATCAGGATACTACTTTAGGCATTACCGGTGTTGGTCTTGAAAAAGCCAAGATGGAATTAGTTGGCTTTGCTAAGACTGATGAATTGGCTCAAGGCGAAAGCCAATCTGTTGAAGTCAGTTTCTCAACTGATGAATTAGCTTCCTATGATGAATTCGGAAAAGGAAGATATGTCCTTGAAAAGGGTGATTATACTTTCCATGTTGCTCAGAATGCTCACAGCTGGAATGCTGATGATGCCGATATTTATGGCGGAGACTATGCCACTACCACAACTAATGTTGCTGATACCAAGATCTATGATGACAAGAGAGTCATCACCATGAATGGTGTCACGGTTGAGGAAGGTACTGTTGCTAAGAATATCATGGCTGATATCACTGCTGGTGATGGTGCTATGTTAGTTAACGGTGGTTCTTCCGGAAGTTATAAGCTTGGCTATCTTTCCCGTAAGGATTTTGCCTCCGGACTTAAGGAAATCATGTCCTATCAGTCTGATGATGATACTGGCAAATACTCCGGGAACGGTTATGTCTGGTCGGCTGACGGCAAGGGAACAACTCCTTTAGCCAATGGCGGTGTTACCGAGAATGGTTCTGTCCGCAGAAAGGCTGCCCAGGCTGTTGTCGATGCTATTGTCACTACTCCTGCCCAGTTGACTGTTGATGGTGTCAACAATGGTATGGATTATAACTATGGCTCTTTAGTTGCTGACGGAATCACTTTACCTGATGGTCAGACTACTAAGAAGCTTTATGGCTATGGCAATGATGCCGCTGTCAATTCTGCTCTGACCAGAGATGGAAAATCAGCTGATGATGCTTCCTATCTGAAGAGTGATGCCGGAAATGAAATCAAGTTTGATGCTACTTATTATGTAGCTGAGAATAATGGTGAATTAGTCAAGGCTGAAGATGGCTATGTTGCTATTTTTGACACTCAGGCTGATGCCAATGGAAGAGGAACTGCCAGAAAGCTTATGGCTGCTGATATGGCTGGTGTTCCTGATGATGATTTAGACAGATGGGATAAGTTAGCCAATGAATTATCATTCAATGAAGCTGACGATCTCATGGGTATCAACTCCTGGCAGGAAATGGGGCTGCCGAATCAGTTGGCAAACCTCATCAGTTAGCTATTGATGGTCCTGGTGAAGCCGGTAATGCTCAGCATCCTGACCGTACTTGGTGGAACTGCGCTGTTGTTATCGCTGCTACCTGGAATGTCGAAATGCCTTATCTCTATGGTGAAAACTATGGTAAGCATGATCTTCTCAATGGTGTCAACTATTGCTACTGCCATTCAATGAACACTCATCGTACTCCTTTCGGCGGAAGAAACTTCGAATATTATTCAGAAGACGGATTTATTGCCGGTATCATCGGCGGTAACGCTGTTGCCGGTCTCCAGTCGGTCGGTATGCATGTCTTCTCAAAGCATATGGCTTTGAACGATTCTGATACTAACCGTAATGGTGTCACTACTTTCGCTGATGAAGCTTCTATCCGTGAAATCTATTCCAAGCCTTATGAAATTGTCACTAAGTACTTCCAGGCTGATGGTATCATGGGTTCACTTAACTCTCTTGGCGTCAGCTGGTCTCACTCCGGTTTCTACATTGATCTTGTCCGTACTGAATGGAAGTGGCATGGAATGCTGATCACTGATGGTGATGGTTCTTCCAGTGACTGCTACAACCAGTATTCCTTCTGGACCTTCGGTACTGAAGGCGGCTTACTTGGCAGTGGTTCTTTACGTACTACCTGTGCTTACCAGTCCATCACTGCTGACACTGCTTCAAACTTCGTTAAGTACACTCTCCATAAGATTGCCCGTAATGCCTTATATCAGTATTCTCACAATCAGGATAAGTTAGGTGTTCAGAATGTTGTCACTCCTAACACTGTTGCTCCTGTTGCTATTCTTGTCTCGGTTGATGTTGTCTTAGTTGCCGCAGCTGGTGCTATTGCTGCTTGGACCTTCATCCCTAGAAAGAAGAAGGTTATTGTTGATGATTCCGAAGGTGATACTAAGTAAATAATGAAATGTCCAGGCCTGTCAGTTACGCTGACAGGCTAAGACTTTTGGAGGAAAAATGAAAAAACATACATTATTTTCTGCCTTGTTAGCTTGTTTCGTTCTTGCAGGCTGCGGTGGATCAAACAAATTAGCTACTCCCACTGAATTCGAGTATACAGTTGCTACGGGCGCTTTCAAATTCAAAGGTGTTGAGAATGCTGAAACCTACACTATCAACGTTTACGAAGTTTTACCGGATGCTCTTGTTGCTTCCCTTGCCACAGGTGATACTACCAAGAAAGAAGTCATTACCTATAATGTTGACGGAAAAGACGTCAATGTCTGGCAGTGCTCAATCGGTTCCAGAGCTTCTATGAAGGCTGGTACTGATGGCTATATCTCAAATAAGATTGCCTACTACAGCTATTCTTCTTCGGCTATGTCCGGCGGCAGCCCAATCTCCTGCGCTGATACTCCTCTTACTGATTATGTCGCTGTTGCTATGGCTTCTAAGACTGACACTCATGCTGCTTCTGATCCCGCTCTTATCTCTTTCCGTCACACCGGAACTTTAGCTACTCCTTCTTCAATCACTTACACCATTTCCGATGAATGAAAACTTACTGTTTCACTTAACAGTTACATGACTAGCTGCTTAACCACTTATGGTATTCCATCTAAGATTGAAGTCGAGGGACTGATGGATGGAGTCTCATTTAATAAGGCTACTATTAATGATTACAATTATTCTGTCTCAGTCAATGGTCCGAATACTGCCTATAACTTTGATAAGGCTTCTCCTGTCTTTGACGGAACTTATTCCGCTGATGACAAGGATAAGATCACTATCAATGTCAAGGCTTACGGAAACGGTACAGATATTCTCGATTCTGAAATCGGAACTGCCACCTATTCCAGCGGTTCTTCTTCCGGCGGACCGATGTAAATAAGGAGAATCTTCCATGTCTGAAAAACAAAAAAAGGTTATTTACGTGGAAGAGGACGAAGATGACGAAGAAGTTAAGCCTAGAAAACCTAAAGGAACTCCCTCTGGGTTTTCTAGTTTCTTAAATAAGTATTTTCATCATCTGGACCGTGGTACTTCACTTCATGGTGAAATCAACAGTGGTATATTCGTCTTCCTTCTTGCTATCTGTATGATCATTGTCAATGTCCAAATCATGGGTAATGCGATGAACGGCTCCTACACTATTTCTACTTCTCCTAATGATGCAACCAATATAGCTATGGCTCTTAACTATGCCACTCTCTATGTCGGAAGCATAATCATTGCCTTTGTCGGTTCTCTTCTTATGGGACTTGTTGCCAAACTGCCATTTGTTCAGATTGCAAATCTTGGTTTAGCATCATCAATAATTTCTTTGGTGGGTTCAACCAGTGGTTTGACCTACTACAATCTTTTATTCATCAATTTATTGAGATCTCTCCTCTATGTCATTGTCTCTTCCGTTCCATTAATCCGTGACTTCTATATTAGAAGCATCCCTAAGGGTGTCAGAAAAGCCTTACCGGCGGCAATGGGAATTCTCTTATTTGTTACCTGCCTTAGCTTAAGCGGTATTATCTCCTTGAATACCATTAGCGGTGGGTTAGCCGGTGGGGTTACTGTCTTCGGTCTTGCAGACATTTCCAGCATGTCTCTCTTGATGACTGAAGCTTTTACTGCCATCATTATCGGAATTATTGTCTATGCCGTATTGAAAGCTATGAAAGTTAAGAAATCTCTGTTCTATGGATTTTTGACTGCCACAGTTCTCTACTTTGTCATCAATATTTTGGCTAAGGGCCTCAATATTGAAGCTAATACTTCCAATACTGATTCTGTCTTTAATTTCGGACGTATCTGGGTTATTGCCGGAAGCCAGGCCAGTCCTGTTACTCCTTTTGGTGATAGTTACCTCAGTTATGTCGGAAGTGCTATTGGAAATCTCTTCAGTTCCTTACCTAAGGTCTTTACTGAAGGAACAGACTTCTCAGCCTGTACTGGAAATGCCTTCTTACTCATTGTCGGTGGAATGCTTAATTGTTTCTTCTTAGCTATGAGTGACTTTGATGCTACTATTCTTGGAACCAAGAATATTCTTAACAAAGATGTCAAGGATGAAAAGTATGCTTTGAGTCTGGAAGAGGGAAAAGACGGAAACAGAGCCAGAGTTGTCAATGCAGGAATGAATGTTGTTGCTCCTTTCTTTGGTCAGGGTCAGGTTACTCTTTCTAAGAGTTCATTAGCCGGTATCATTGATTCAGGCAAATCAGGCATTGTTCCTGTTGTCAGTTCCATTGGCTTCCTTATCTGTCTGTTCATCTTAGCTATTCCTGCCTTATTATCAACTACTTTCTATCCAGTCAACTCGATGAGTCAGTGGAATTACTTCGCTTATGGTAATGGCGGATTCATCTATCTGTTCCAGGGTTTAAGTTTTGCTATTGCTGATGTGGTTATTGCCCTTTGCGGTATTTCCATGCTTAGAAACTTAGCTGACTTAGATTGGAAAGACTACCTGACTGCTATCCCAGCTATTGCTACCATTCTTGCTTCCTTGGTTTTCTATAGTTTGGCTATCGGTGTTCTCTTAGGTGTTGTTGTTTACACCGTTCTGAAGTTCCTTAATGTTCGTGCTGATAATTCTGTGAGCCTCTTTGCTGGCTTTAAGAATAACTTCATCGCTAACATCAAGACCTTCACAATTCCGTAAATTGTCATCTTTGGAGTCAGTATCCTTTCACTGGTCTTCATAGGATTGATGTAGTTATGATATCCGGTTTCAGAATCCATATCTGAAACCGGATATTTCTTCTTTGGATGATCTGTTTATGGGGGAAAAAGTATGTCGTTTATTAATCTTCAGAAAAAAATCAAAAATATTCAGGCTGAGAAACCTAATATGTCTTTAGCTGTTTTAGGTGATGTATCAACTCAGTTTTTGAAGATTGCCTTGCAGGCTATCGGAATGGATAATGATATCATTCTGGATGTCTATGAAAGTCAGTATGATGTTGTTATTCAGGAAATATTGGATGATGACAGCGGATTATATCAATTCAATCCAGATAATCTCCTTCTTTATTTTTCAAGCGAAAAACTTTTAGATGATTTCTATCACTGTCCTGTTAAGGAAAGAACTGGTTTTGCTGATAATTGGATGAACAGTCTTTCTTCTCTTTTGAATAAGATTTCCGTAAAAATGAAAAAAACAAATATTCTAATCTATGATTTTATTGAAAAAGATGATGGAATATTTGCTGGTTATGCTCTGAAGACTGAGTCTAGTTTTCTGTATCAGGTTCGGAAACTCAATCTTCTTTTAAGTCAGGAAATCATGAAAAGAAAAAATGTTTTTATTGTTTCCCTGAATTCCTTAGCACTTGAAAAAGGAACTGAAAATATTTTTTCTTATCCGCTTTTTGATGCTTCCAAAGTCAGTATCAAGCCTGATTATTTAGAAGAATTAGCTAAACGGACTATCTCTGTTCTTTCCGCCTTACGAGGAAAAATCCGTAAAGGAATTATTGTTGATTTAGATAACACTCTTTGGGGTGGAGTAATTGGAGATGATGGGATTGACGGTATTCAGATTGGTGAACATGGAATCGGACGGGCTTTTCTTCGCCTGCAGAAATATCTTAAGGAAATGGAGAGAAGGGGAATTGTTCTCTGTGTCTGTTCCAAGAATGATATTGGTAATGCAAAAGAACCATTTATCTCACATCCGGAGATGATCCTTCATCTGGATGACTTTGCTCTTTTTGTTGCTAATTGGGAGGATAAGGCCACCAATATCCGTTATATTCAGTCAGTTCTCAATGTCTCCATGGATTCTCTGGTCTTCCTTGATGACAACCCTTTTGAAAGAAATCTAGTGAGAACCATGATTCCGGAAATCACAGTTCCTGAGTTACCGAAAGATCCTAGTCTTTATGTTTCCTATTTAAGAAATCTTAATCTTTTTGAGGTTACCAGTATTTCGGAAGAAGACAGCAAAAGAGTGAGCCAATATCAGGCCGAAGGAAAAAGAGAAGAAGCTAAGAAATCTTTTACTTCAATTGAAGATTATCTTAAGCAATTGAAGATGGTATCTAAATATTCCTCTTTTAAAGAGAAAAACATCTCACGTATTTCGCAGCTGTCTCTTCGAAGCAATCAATTCAATCTCCGTACTATCAGATACACTGAATCCGATATCAAGAGAATTATTAATGATAGTAATTATCTGACAATAGAATTTTCACTGAATGACCGTTTTGGTGATTCCGGTCTGATTTCCGCACTCATTCTTAAAAAAGATGAAAACATTCTTTTTATTGATACTTGGATTATGAGCTGTCGGGTTCTGAAAAGAACAATGGAAAGTTTCATCATTAATCAATTAGTTGAGTTATGCCGGGAAAAGGGAATAACTCAGTTGGTAGGAGAATATCTTTCGACCAAAAAGAACTCAATGGTTGCTGATTTATATCAAAGAATGGGATTTATCAAAAGTGAGGACGGATTATTTGTCCTCAATATCAGGGATGCTAAATAATTGACGACATATATTCAGGGGGAAAAAGCATGAAAGAAGAAATGATTTTTGAAAGACTGGAAAAGGTCTTCCGGGAAGTGTTCGATGATGAGACTATAAAACTTACAAAAGAAACGCCCAGTTCTGATGTTGAGGGATGGGATTCCCTTTCACATCTGCTGTTGATTCAGTCGGTTGAAGATGAATTTTCATTTTCGTTTGAAATGAAGGATATTGTTTCTATGGAAAATGTTGGTGCCATGATTGATATCATTAAGGAACATATATGATTACTTTAGGAATTGATATCGGTTCAACTACATCCAAAGTAGTTATTCTGAAAGACGGCCAAGAGATTTTAGCTACTTCTCTTTTACTGATTGGAACCGGAACTAAAGGTCCGGTTCTGGCTATGAATGAAGCCTTAATGAAATCCGGACTGAAAAGAGAAGATATTGACTATATTCTGGCTACTGGATATGGTCGAAAGAATTTCACTTTAGCTGATTCTCAGGTTAGCGAATTAAGCTGTCATGCTAAGGGAGTCAATCGGATGTATCCTCAGGCTAGGACAATCATCGATATCGGAGGACAGGATGCCAAAGTCATTCAGCTTTCCGAAAACGGAAAGATGCTTTCATTTCAGATGAATGACAAATGTGCAGCCGGAACCGGAAGATTCCTTTCGGTTATGGCTAAAGTTTTAGACATTTCTTTAGAAGATATGGATTCCTATGCCCACAAGTCAAAGAAAACTGTAGCCTTGAGTTCTACTTGCACGGTTTTTGCTGAAAGTGAGGTTATTTCCCTGCTTTCAGATGGTATTCCGACTTCAGACATTGTTGCGGCTATTGACCGTTCAATTGCTGTCAGAGTCGGAGCCTTAGCTCTGAGATTAGGAATTCAGGATGATGTGATTATGACTGGCGGAGTAGCCAGAAATTCTGTGATTGCTGAAAATATTTCGACAGTTATCAGCAAAAAAGTGATTGTTTCTGAGATGGCACAGCTGAATGGGGCTTTTGGTGCTGCAATATTAGCCTATGAGAGGGTGATAAAAGATGAAAGCTCATCAGCTCTATAAGCAACTCACTGAGGATTATTATTCTCAGGCAGAAGAGGCAAAGAAAGAAGGAAAACTGGTGGGTTGGGCCAGCAGTAATTTTCCTTGTGAGATACCTGAGTCCTTGTCTTTATGTATTCAGTATCCCGAAAACCATGCCGCCATGCTTAGTTCTAAGAAAGCTGCCGATAAGTATTTTGCTTTAGCCGAACAAAAGGGTTACAGCAACGATCTTTGTTCATATGCGAGAATCAATCTTGGATATTGTGAGACTTTTGATTCTGAACAAAGAAATTTAGTCAGGCCTGATTTTCTTCTCTGTTCCTCTAACACCTGTCATCAGCTGATTAAATGGTATGAGATACTTTCTCTGAAATTTGAGATTCCTCTATTTATCCTGGATATCCCTTATCAGATGAAAGGAACTCCGGATCAGAATAAACTTGATTATGTAAAAAATCAGCTGGATGTTATTATCAAGGAATTATCTTTTATCTCACACCAGACATTTAATCAGTCTAAGCTTGATGAAGTAATGGAAATATGTAAAGAAAATGCTAGGCTTTGGCATTCTATTCTGGATCTAGCTAAGAATAAGCCTTCTCCTATCAATGGTTTTGATTTATTTGTCTATATGTCAGCTATTGTGACTATGAGATCAAAAAAGGAAACTACAGTTTTTTTAAAAAAATTAAAAGAAGAAATTGAAAATAAGGTAGAAAACAAGAAAACAACTTATCCGGGAAAAGAAGAGTACCGAGTTTCTTTTGAGGGTATTTGCTGTTGGCCCTGTCTTTACGAATTTCAAATTCCTCTGATTAATAATCATATCAATGTGGTTGGCGGAAAATATCTTGATTTATTTGCCTTGACCTATTCGGATTATCCTTCTTTGATTCAGGCCTACTGCAGTATTCCTAATTCCTTAGGAATTGAAAATGCTATCAAAGAAAGCCGGGAAATAGTTTCAGAGTATCAGACTGATGGAGTGATTTTCAATCTGACACGAAGCTGCCGAATTTGGTGTGGTTACTATTTTGCTTTGGAAAGAGAAATCAGAAACGGCTGTAATCAGGAAACCTTACTTATTGATTCTGATCAGGCCGATAGACGTAATTTTGCTTTTGCCCAGTATGAAACCCGAGTTGAGGCTTTCAGTGAAATGCTGTCGGAAAAGGAGCAATGAAATGAGTATAAATGAAATAATTGCTCAGTTTTCTGAGATTTCACTCCATCCATCGATAAAGTTAAGTGAATACAAGAAAAATGGACTTAAGGTCATAGGTGTCTTACCCTGTCATGTTCCCGAAGAAATCATTCATGCCTGTGGTGCTGTTCCTTTCGGAATCTTGGGTATGGAAGCAAAAGCCGTGAAGGCTAAGGAATATTTTCCGTCTTTTTTCTGCTCGATACTGACAACCTCGATGGAAATGCTGCTTAGTGGAATGTTTGATTCTTTAGATGGAATAGTTTTAACTGATTTATGTGATTCTTTGAAGTCTTTCAGTCAGAATGCGATGCTATCTAAGAAAAATATTAATTTCATTCCTTTGTCTTTGCCTATTAATACTGTTTCTATAGCTAGCAAGGCTTATTTTGAAAGCCAAATGAAAGTTTTCTCTAAAAAGCTCAGTTCAATTACCGGAATCAATCTGACTTCGGAAAGACTGAAGGAATCAATTGAGAAATATAACCTGAATAAGAAGCTTTTGAATGATTTTCTGGCTTTAACGAGAAATCATTCCAAGACAATTACCTCCTTGGTCAGGGCTTCTGTCATTAAGGCTTGCTATTTTCTGACGGTTGAGGAAGCTAATCAGTTACTTTGTCAGCTTAATGCGGAACTAGAAAAACTTCCTAACGAAAAATCCGGTCTGAAAATTGCTGTTACCGGAATTCTTTTTGATAATCCTGAGACTCTTCAGATGCTGGATAATAACGGAATCACTATTGTGGCATCTCAGGTTCTCTATGAAACAAATAAGACCGATAATCCATGTTCTCAGACTGATTTGAGCGGAATTACGGAAAGGTATTTCACTCTCAATTCTTCTTTGCTAGGTCAAAGACAGTTCTTACGAAAGGCTAGTCTAGATTCTTTGATTAACAGGTATCATCCAGAAGGTGTGATTTTTGCAATGACCAAGTTCTGTGATCCCGAAGAATACGACTTTCCTTTAATTAAAAAAAGCATTCAGAATCAGGATATTCCTTTTGTGGTTTTGGAGATGAATAAAGGAAGTGAGAGCTTAGGTAAGAATCAGACAATCATTGATGCTTTAGGAGAAATGATATGATAGTCGAATTCAGTAACTTAGTGATTGTTCTTTCACCATTGCTTTGGCTTCTCTATATTTTAAGCCTGGTTTTCATGGTTCTTGAAGAGCTTTATGATGTTAAAGGAATCTTCCGTTTTATTTCTTATGGATTATGTGTGGTTTTTATCTGTGTCAGTTTTATGAGTGGCTGCAAATATCAGGAACTGATACTGTTCCTTTTGGTTTGGATAGTAATTCAGGCAATCTCAATTTCTTTACATAATAAAAAAGATGGAGCTAAAGAATTATGAACTTCATCTCACTTATTTATTTAGCTTCATTTATCGTATTTTCAATTCTTTTCTTCTTACTTCCTAAGAAGATTCAACCCTATCTTCTGCTTATTGCCTCATTAGGATTCTATGCCTATAGCGGGTGGCAATCTTTGCTTTGCTTGATTGGATTAGGGCTTATCGGCTATCTTTCCGGTCTTTTTCTGGGAAGGAATATTTCCCATTCAAAAGGAAATGAGCTTTCGGAGAAAGAAATAAAAAAGAATCGTGTCTTCCGTAAGGTTATTATTGGTGTTTCTATTATTCTTGATTTCCTGATCCTTATTTATGGAAAGTTTGGAGTATCCTTAATTCAGGAAATCAATAGTTCTGCCAAGGCTAGTGATATTCTTATTCCGTTAGGACTTTCTTTTATTGTTTTTGAAAACATCAGCTACACCGTTGATGTCTACCGTCAGACTATTGAATATGAAAGAAATCCATTTAACTATTATTTATTTATTTGTTATTTTCCTAAGATTCTGATGGGACCGATTGAAAGATATGGAAAGTTTATGCCTGAGCTTTTAAAAGAACATCAGGCTCAGAGTGAAGATATTCAGCAAGGATCAGTAAGAATTCTTCTGGGATTCTTTAAAAAAATAGTAGTAGCAGAAAGTATCTATCCTTTTATCAATAATGTTCTGAATGAGAAAAGCAATGTAGGCAGCTTAGTTGTTCTGGCACTGCTTTTGTATTCTTTCTATCTTTATCTGGATTTTTCCGGATATATGGATATTGCGGTCGGCTCTTCTCAGGTTTTAGGAATTAAGCTAAGTGAGAATTTCCGTTCTCCTTACTTATCCACATCGATTGGTGAATTCTGGAGAAGATGGCATATCACTTTGGGAGCTTTCTTCAAAGATTATGTTTATTATCCTTTGATGATGTCACCTTTATGAAAAAGACTGCTTTCTAAGAAAAAGAAATGGATCAATAAACTATTGACGGTAATTGCTCTTCTGATTACCTGGACTTTGATGGGCTTATGGCATGAAAGCACGCTTAATTTCCTTGTTTATGGTCTTTATCATGGTTTCTTCTTAATTTTGGAAGCCTTATTTGAAACTCCTATCCGGAAACTGATGAAGAAGCATGGTTTTGATTATCAGAATCGGGGATATGTGATTCTTAAAACTATTATCACCTTCTCATTGGTGACTTTCGGATATGTTTTCTTTGTGACAAATAGCATTCAGGCCTCCTTTTCTTTGATTTCCTCAATATTTTCTACTAATAATATTTTGCTTCTTTTTGGTGATGCTCTATGTGAAAACGGACTTCCCGTGTTCACAATTCTGGTTTTCCTTATTTCTTCTCTTTTCCTCTTAATTGTTCAGGGAATTCTGAAACCCAAATCGAATCTGACTTTAAGATGTCAGTCAAATTCCGGAGCTAAACTTTCTTTGGTTATTGTCACTTTAGTAATTGTTTCTTTAAGCTGGCTGATTCTCTACGAGAGCGGAGACAGTGTCAGTCAGTTTGTCTATTTTCAGTTTTAGGAGGAAGTATGAAAAAAACAATAAAAAGATTATTCATCATTCTTCTGGGATTCCTTCTGCCTTTTTCAATCATAGCCTCACTTTTTGTGACTATTCCCTGTCAGTATTCAGAGACATATGTCGGAGAATTAAGCTATCTTTTTGATCGGCTGAATTCTACCAAAGAAAGAAAAGTCATTGTCATCGGAGGCAGCAGCTGTGCCTTTGGACTGAGAAGTGACTTGGTCGAACAGGAATTAGGTTTGCCATGTATTAATTTTGGATTATATGGAACTATCGGAACGAAGACTATGATGTCCTTGGCTAAAAGCAACATTCAGGAAGGTGATATTGTTATCCTTTCTCCGGAAGTCAATGAACAGACAATGTCCTTATATTTCAATCCTGATGCCATGATCCGGGCTTTGAACGGAAATATGGAAATGTTCTCTCTTTTGGATGAAAAAGATCAGCTTTCCCTTTTGAGTGCTGTCCCTTCCTATTTATCTAACAATTATGATATTTATTCCGGAAAAGCTTCTAACAGTGTAGCTGGAATCTATCAGCGTTCTTCCTTCAATGAATATGGAGATATTTCAGTTTTCCGTCCTTTTAACATCATGGAAGACTCCTATGATCCGGTCTCTCTGATTAAATGTGATTTTACTTCAGTACCTGATGATTTCATTGATTACTGCAATGAATTTGCTTCTTTTGTCCGTTCTAAGAAAGCAAGCATCTATTATTCTTATGGTCCGATGAATCAAATGGCAATAGCCTCCAGTGTTCCTTCAATTTTGGAGTTTGAAGACTATCTTTACGATAAACTGGATTTTGAAATCATTTCTAATATTAATGACTATATTATTGACTCCGATTATTTTTATGATACCAATTTTCATTTGAATACGGCGGGAGCTATCTTACGTACCAATAGTCTTATCTATGATATCAAACGTGTTTTAGGTGATAATTCTCCGAATAATATCCAACTCATGGATAAACCTCTTACTCCTTCGGATACGGATGACGGAGAGGATGGAGAGGAGGAAGAAGATACAGCCGATAGTGAATCTATGGAAGGACTTGATAATTCCTACTATGATGATTTCAGCTACGATAAAGTCGGTTCCTATTATTCCGTCACTAATCTTAAAGGCAGTGGTCAGGCTAAGTCTGAGTTGGTGGTTCCTTGTCTTTATGAAGGCAAAAGAATCAACCGCATAACCATGGATGCTCTCTCCTATGCTCCGAATCTGAAGAAAATCACTATTCAGAGAAATATCACTCAGATTCAGAACAGCGCTTTTTCCGGCTGCCCTGAATTAAGGGAAATCTATGTCAAGATTGCAAATCCTGTGGATATTACTGTCGGTATGGCCGGCGGTCTATTGACTGGTACCAATGCGACCTGTCTGATTTATGTTCCTAAGGCTTCTTTATCTCTCTATCAGAATGACTACACCTGGGAAGCTTATCGCAGTGTGTTAAGGGGGTATTGATATGAAACTTAGAAAACTATTCTTTTCGCTGCTTCCCCTCTTATTGATTTCATCCTGCTATGGAGAACCTATAAGTACAATTTCTTCCCGATACCGAGTTATGGTTTTGGAGAATTCCGGAATCGAGATTATCGGTGATACTCAGAAAATCTGTGACTATGGTGACTCACTATCCTTTTCGGTTTCTCTGGTAGAAGGATATGAAATCACTGATATAAGTTATGGATATTATGATTATGAAAACTCTTTGCTTATTGTTGAGGATGTTTCTTCACAGCTTTCAATTACAATCTCAACTTCCTTGATCAATTCTTCTTATACTATTGATTATTACCTCAATGGTGCGACTAGTTTCAATAACTCAACTGAGAAGATTATCCACCGCTATTATGATCCTTCTATCCGTTTAAGACCGAATACCCTGAGATATGATGAAGTCAGTCCTTTAGAAGGAAAAACTCTCATTGGTTGGAATACTAAAGCTGATTTTACCGGTGAGGATATTGGCTTAGGAAGCCGGGTTACTATCAATAGTGAAAGAAGTCTTAGTCTGTATGCTAAATTTGAAACGTGGTCAGATTCCTCTGCTTTTTCCTATGAAGAAAAGAATAATGGAATCAGCATTACCGGATATCATGGTCAGGAAGAAAAAATAGTTATTCCGGATACAATCAATGAAAAGAAAGTTTTAGAGATTGCTAAGGGTGCTTTTGCTGATCTTGACTTCATTGATACTGTCATTATCAATCCTTCTATGGAAGCTATCAGAGGTCAGGGGTTTAGAAATGTTTCCTTAGAGACTCTTTGCTTTTTCGATAATCTAAAAACTGTTTCCGATGAATCATTTACTGATTGCCAGAATCTGAAATATGTTCATGTCAATGCCCAGGTAGCTCCTAAATACACCAAGGAATGGACTAATAGTTTTGCAGATAAGTTTGATAGGGTGTTTTTAGCTCGGGAAAAGAAACAGATGGTTTTCTTCGGCGGTTCAAGCATGCCTTACGGGCTTTCTTCTTTGATGGTGGATAAGGAATTTGCTTTACAGTATGTCGTTACTGATTTATGGCTGTCCTATCTGATTAATCCGGGAATGCAGTTTGAAATTCTTGATTCCTGGCTTTCGGATGGCGATATCTTGGTTCATGCTCCGGAAGATATGACTGAGAAGGTCTCATGGAATGAATTCAGTGATTTGACCTGGAGAGTCTTAGAATTTAATTATGATCTGGTTTCAAAGGTTGATATTTCCAGACATACTTCTATTTTTACTTCATTCAACGGCTATAACGGCAATAGGCGTCAGCTGAAAGCTACTTCCTATAATGAGAAAAGCCGTACCTATAATGAATACGGAGATTTATCGACTTTCCGTCCTAATACGGATAATACTGATAAAGGATATGACATTGTCTATAGTGCGACTCAGCTGAAGGATTCCGTTCTTTCTTCATTGGATTCGATTTATGATGGGTTTGTCAGTAAAGGAATCACTGTCTATTTTTCATATGGACCGGCTAATTTGGACGGAAATAAAATTCCAACCGCTGATGTCAGAGCTCTTTATGATCTGAAAGTCAGGAAGTTCATTACTTCTTGTCCGATTATTTCCCAGCTGGAAGATTATCTTTTCCGGGGAAAGTATTTTTCTAATACCAACTACCATATGACTTCTCAGGGAGCGGAATTAAGAACTAATCAGTTAATCAAAGATCTTAAGGCTCAAATGAAAACTGATGGGATTATTTGATTTTTCTTCTGATTATTACAATATTTCTTTTAAAAGAATAATTTTTTAATATTTTTTATTGAATTTTTAAAAAGATATATTAGTTTTAACTAATAGTAAAAAATTAAATTTCCTTAAAACAATATTAGAAACCCCTTTTTTACTCAAAATAAAAAGCTATAATATTTAGGTATGCCTTATTTTTTAATGAATGGAGAAAGAAATATGGAAAAAGAGAAGTTCACGATGAAATCTGTTGATGGCAACACTGCCGCTGCACTTGGATCTTACATGTTCAGTGAAGTCGCTGCTATCTATCCTATTACTCCTTCTAGCCCAATGGCCGAGCATGTTGATGAATATGCTGCCGCTGGAATGAAGAATGCTTGGGGTGATGAAGTCAAGGTTGTTGAAATGCAGTCCGAAGCCGGTGCTTCCGGAGCTGTTCATGGAGCCCTTCAGGGTGGATCATTAGCTGTCACCTATACTGCCAGCCAGGGTTTGCTCTTAATGATTCCTAATATCTATAAGTGGGTCGGTGAAGAATTACCTGCCGTCTTACACTGCGCTGCCAGATCTTTAGCTGCCAGATCACTTTCTATCTTCGGTGACCATG
>JBAXZU010000002.1:0-38771 GCA_041670225.1 Bacilli bacterium
TACCCTTCATCTTCTTTTTCCAAGAAAATACAGTATTTATTCTTTGGATGGGGAAGAATTAGTTTCCGGAATTTCTATGTGGTGCTTAATCAGCCGAAAAACCAGACAGCCTATTCTTCCTGATAAGCATGGAATTGTTATTAAAGGAAATGACTTTTCCAGAAAAGACTCCATTCCTAACCGAATATCAGACAAAAACTCGGTTTTCATAGAAAAAAGAAAAATCCGTTATTCGGATTTAGATATCAATGGTCATCTGAATAATGCCAGATATCTAGATTGGATTGATGACATCATTCAGGAATATTTTCCAAAAGACTCTGAGTATCATTCTTTTACTATCAACTATCTTGAAGAAGCTGTTATGGATGATATTGTTGATATATATATAAATAAGGATGAGAAAACCATAATTGGAAAGAAAAAAGAAAAAAATGTTTTTGCTTTCTCTTTTTCTAAGTGACACAAAAAGCCAATATGTTATAATATAAAACGCTTTCATAACTGCTTTACTGATTTTTAAAAGGATTAACTAATGGATTTTGATGTTTCTTGGTTCTACAACCATCTACCGATAACTTTTGTTGAAACCTTCTTGGTTACTCTTTTCCTTTGCCATCCTTTACCAAAAAGAAAATATTTTCCTCTTTTAGCACCTTTAGCATTAGTGATTGGCTATTTTCTAAGCATAATGATGATTCCACTCTCGCAATTCTTAAATTCCAATTCGATGCTTATAACCTATTCAGTTGTTCAGGTTATGATAATCATCTGTGTCTTAGTGTGTTTTAAAGTTTCTATTCAAAGTTCGGTTTTCTTAGGCGTTACCGGATATACTATCCGTCACATGTCCTCCATGCTTGAAATTTTAGCTCAGTTCCTTTTCGGAAAAACTCTTATCACTAGTCAAAGTTCCTTCCTGCAATTCATGTATATCGGTGAATTCGTTTCACTTGTTATTTATTCTCCTTTGATTGCCTATCTTTCGACTATTGTCAAAGATAAGCTTCGTGCTGAAAAACCTCCGCTCTTCACTGTCATCTGTCTAGTCATCACCTTCACAATCAACATTCTCTACAACAAATATGTCATGCAATATATCAATTCCCAGACTGGTGCTGCTAAATATGTCATGAATGTCATTAATGTTCTTATCTGTGGTTTCTCCCTTCTCTTTACCTTCGGATATCTGAAGATGAAAGATCTTCAAAGTGAGATTGCTATCAGCAATTACATCCGAAGCGAAGAAATGAAGCAATTCCATCAAAGTAAGGCAAATGTTGACCTAATCAGTATCAAATGCCATGACTTAAAACATCAGATTCGGACAATGGCTGAACAGAACCACCCTCTCTCAAAAGAAGAATTATTGGAAATCGAAAATGAAATCAACGAATTTGACACTAAAGTCAATACCGGAAATGTCAATCTTGACATTGTCTTAAAGGAAAAATCCTATTACTGCTTCAAACACGGAATCACTCTTTACCTGATGGTTGACGGCAAGCTGCTTGACTTCTTACCAATCAATGACCTCTATTCATTATTCGGAAACATCCTTGAAAACGCCATTGAGTCAGTTATGAAGATACCGGATAAATCCAAACGTCTGATAACTCTGAAAGTTACCCGTAAGGAAAACAGTGTCTTCATTATGGAAAACAATCCTTATGTCGGAAAACTGAATCTTATCAAAGGCATTCCTCAGACAACCAAGGCTGATAACAATTATCATGGCTTCGGACTGAAATCCATTCAAAGAATTGCTGAACTCTACGACGGAAACCTGATTATCAACACTAAAGATCAGAACTTCTCTCTTTACCTTCTGTTTGAAGGAAAAATCTCTAAGGATTTTGTTCCTGAAGAGGTAATTGCCGTTCAGAAACAATCCCATTAAATGATCGTAAACAGTCAGTTTCTTCTAAGATTCTGGCTGTTTTTATTTTCTGTCTTTTCTTCCTATATAAAATATAGGAAAAAAATAGTTAAAAGCAAAAACTATTTTAACAATAAACAAATGTTAACATTTGTCACATTTAGTAAGATAATAGGCGTCCGATAATTTTATTGTATGCTTTTTCCTGAACATGGAAAAATCAATATTATGGGAAGACAAACGTGTTTTAGAGAAAGGCAAAACACGGAAGTATATTTGGCTATATGTTCATAAACCAAATATATGGATACTTAAAAAAGAAGGTGTTAAATGAAAGGAAACAAACACAGACGCAGTAAGACACTTGCGGCCCTCACCGTGATGACATTCACTCTGGGTACTGTCTCATCAACCATTCTGTTAATGGCTAATAGTGTAAACGCTGCACCAGTCGAAGATGACGATGATGAATTCGTCATCGACAATGGAGGCGGAGATTTAACTCTGGACCAACAGCAAACCGTGAGCGTTAAAGAAGCTCTCTTTGCTAATCTCGCCGGCTCCAATCTTCAGATTCAGAACATGGACCTCTATGCCAAAAACATTTTAGGTTCAACCAAATCCGTTAAACTTAATTTTAACGGAGCTTTAGACTATTTGAATTTTATCACTTCAAACAAAGACAATATTGCTTCTAATGACCAACCAGCCAAATTTAACGGAAACGTTAATATCAAGGTCACTGACTCTGATCCTGATGCTGAATACAGCACTAATCTCGATGAAAGTTTAGCAATTCAGACTCAGGGAACCGGAAAGCTTTACCTTGATTGGTATAATCAGAAGTACACCATCAGCGGAAAAGTTATTTCCGATGTCTTAGACTTCATGCCGACTATCGCTGCCCTTACCGGTGCCGGAGATTCTTTAGATATTGTTGACACTGTTGCCAGCAGTCTTAAGGATATTGATATTGTCTCTATTCTTCCTTTAATCATCAATGTCTTAGGTACTTTCACTGATTCCGCTGATATTGATCAGACTCCAGTCAATGGTATTTATACTTTCCACTTCAATGTCGGAACTGAATATACCAGTGCCATCGGACTTGATTTCCCTATCTCTGTCGCCTTAAAGTGCGATGCTGAAGGAAAGCTTACCGGACTGGTTCTCGATGAAATTGATATTTCCGGAATGACTATCGGACTTAATGCCACCACCGATATGGATCTCGAATCCACTTATGTTGATGATGTCATTGATTCTGACTATACCAACAATCTTGACTGCACAACCAACGTCTTAACTACCGTTGCTTCTTTAATTGAAGATAAGAAGTTTGCTACCAATTATTCTCTTTCTATCGAAGAAAGCAAGAACGGCATTCAGGATTCTACCGTTAGCCGTACCTTTGAAGGAAACATCAAGGGAGATTTCTCAACCTCCAATAAACCGGTCGTTGAAGTTTCTTTAAACGAAAATGAAACCTTCAATAGTCAGGTTAATGTCAAGTATGATGCCGGCAATACCTATTTCAAGGTTAACAACTTAGTTAATGGTTATTTAGAGAAGACTACCATTGATTCTCTTATCACTGATATCACTGATACCATTTCCTCTGAAAACACTCAGGAAGGTCAGCAGGCTGAAGAAGCCACTGATGCCTTAAATGACATTCTTTCCAGCTCCAAGATCTATGACATCTACAATGGCAATTGGTCAGCCTACAAGGACATCATCAAGTCTTTGACTGTCGTTGATGAAGTTATGACTCTTACTGTTGATGCTCAGGGTATCTATAATTCTCTTCCTAGTGCTGACTTCACTCTCAATCTCGACCTCAGTGATGGAAAGCTTAACAGCGTTTCCATTGAAGACCTCCCCTTCAGAGAAGTCACCAAGACTACTGGATATACTTATTTAGACACTGTCAGTTTCAATCTTAGCCTCACCTCCTATGATTCAGTTAATATTGCTTTCGGTGATCTTGATTCTTACACTAACTTCAAGGTTGTCACTCCTCTCTATAACACCATCGCCAAGGTTATTGACACCAAGACTGTCGGTGTTGACTACAATGTCCAATATTTCAAGAACACTAATGACAAAGATGCCAGCATCATCGTCACTGGCGATCTTAATGCTGACTTAAATGATTTATTAGACATCAACTTCTCTTCCGCTTCCGATATTGATTCCATCGTTTCCACCATCAGAGGTGAAAATCTTGGAACTTATGATCTGACCGCTCAGGCTGAAGTCAACGGAATGCATCATAACATAAAGATGGCTTACCAGAATAAAGGCCTCTATATGGATTACAAGGGAGTTACTGAAGCTACCCATACCAGAATGAGCCTGACTCAGGGAAGCATCTTCAACATCTATGATGTCGTTAACGGACTCATCAACAAGGGAACAACTGAAGAAGAAGAGGTTGATCCATATGCTCAAATCAATGACACACTTGTTAGCCTTCTCGATATTACCGATGGTAGTCTCTGGAACCTGATCAGCGGATCACAGATCAAAGACCTTGAAGATTATATCGATATCACTCAGAGTAGTTCCGGAAACGGAGTTAAGGTCGATGTTGACACCAATGTCTTTGGAAAAGACTACGGAAGCGTTAGCTTAGTCATGGATGGCAACACTCATGAATTACTCAACATCACTGCTGATTACACCAATTCATCAATTGGAAAGTTCTCATTCGAATTAGATTTCAAGGATTATGAAGATCCGACAATCTCTCAGGATGAAATCAATCAATACTATAAGTCAATGGATGGTACTGTTGAGGCAATCATCAACATCATCAACGGTTTATCCGGTTCTGCCACAGTGGAGGGGTCTCTGACCTCCACTGGCGACAAACCCAGAAACTTAGGATTGAATGGTTGGATGAACTTTGAATCAATGAACTCGCTGGAAGGCTTCGCTTCCAGCGGTTCTTTTTCTCTTACCGATTCTTCCGCGGATGAAAACACCAAGATTGAGTTTCAGGCCGTTAAAGACACTTATGATGATGAAACCAAAACCTACACCAAAAGCGGCGGAATTGATTTAGAGTATAATGACAAAATCAGAGCCTACACTGAAAAACAGAGTGTAAAGGAAGCCTTAACTGAATTTGCTAATATCACTGATTCCAGCCTTATTTATATTTATATAAAAGATTACTTACCATTAATAAATGTACTTGTGGGAGGAACCTCACCAACAAGTAGCACCGAAGTAAATCTCAATACCGTACTTAAAACATTGATCAGCCTGACTGATGGCTGTGAGATGTCATTTTTAAGTGCATACCAATTAACCGTAAATTTTGATTTCAGTAAACTTGACACCAAGGATCTCCTTGGTCTTGACGTTAGTTCTTTCGGTCAAGTTTCTTTAACTATTGATTTTTTACCTGAAGATTCTACTAAGTACATTGCCGTCACTATCAATGACCTGAGCTTTGATGACTGCCAAGGTGATGTAACTCTTTATTTAAACAAAGAAGCTGTTACTACTCCATCCGACTTCGGATTCAATAGTAGCTGCGGAAAAGTCTGGCTTGAGCAATTACCGATATTGATGAAAATAGGTGTCAATCTTCTTGAGAAGAGAGCCTATATGTTCACCGGTACTCTGACTGCTTCAACCGGCGGTATTGCTGCCTGGTTTCTTTCAGTCGATATTAATGCAAGTGTTGAAGTCTACCTCCGAGTCGGAGATACCATTGATGAAGAAACCAACATGTTCTCCGTTGATGGCTATATCAAAATCATTAATTCCTTGCCTAGTACCGGAAGTGATATCAGCAACTCCAAAGTAACTGACAAAAAAAGAACAACCGAGTTCTTCATCAAGGATACAAATGCTTATATCACCAGATATGATACCTACAAGACTTGGAGCAGAAAATATTGGTGGAGTAGTTGGAATACAGTTGTCACTAATTCCTATGACTACTTCAAAGTCACACAGAAAGCTATGTTGGCTGATGCTGTCTATTATGTCTTAGAATATGCTTTAGGTGCTACTGACTTATATAACACCGTTCAAAGCACGATTGAAGACAGCGGTTCCTCAAGCACTGACATCTTCTCTATGTTCAAATACTTTGACAACATTGATGGCAAGGATGCCTTCCAGGTTAAATTAAATGTCTATTCTCTGCTTGATGTCTATGCTGACCTCTATTATGATTCCGGTTCCTATGAACTGACAAAAATCAGTGCCTACACCTCTATGAACTTAGGAGTCGCTTCAGTCAGCTTCAATCTCTCAGTTGATAACATTGCCTTATCCGGACTGGATGATTCCAGGTACGCTCCGAGCATGCAAAAATATGATAACTTCCTTTCATCCTGGAACAACAACTCGGTCACCAAGAATCTTGAATTCCGTCCAAGCAAGGATAACACTGAATCACAGTACTTCTATACCACTTCTTCACCTCTCTTCTAAAAACAAAATAAAACAGTCAGGCCTGAAACCTGACTGTTTTTTTATATTTTTTATGATTATCAGAAGAAGAAAATAAAGAAGAAAATACAATAGAAGACCAGCATACTGATCAAGCCCCAGAAAATAAACCAATACCAGGGTAAAGGAGTATCATTAAAGAACTTCTTCTTATTCGGTTTAGTTTCGGCTTCGTCTTTTTTTATATCGTGCATGTGCTCACCTTACTATAATCAATCGGATCAGAACTATTAGAGGGGATATCTTTATTGGAGTAATCAAACAGGATTTTTCCGTAAGCCTTAGTCGGTACGTTTCCGACCATGGAGACAACGTTGTAAGCTTCAATGGTTGTCATTCCTACCAGCTTTAGATCTCTGGAGACAATGACACGGACACAGACATCATCAAAGACTGGGACATCCTTCATCTTGGCAATGTTGCTGTCAGAGTCAGCCGTGGTAGTGAACATATATTTCTTATAGCTGGAAATAGCATCCTCACCCAAGGAGAGCTTAATCTCATACTGATTGTTGCTATTCAGAACCATCGAATTATCATAGACTTCATCTTTTCCGCTGGTATTCTTAACGGTCTTGGTTTCACCGACAGTATCGGAATTGACAATATAATTGAATGGGAATTCCGGAGAAATACTGAACTGCTTAATATAAGCCGCTAAGGAGACATGATACTTAAGGACATCAGTTGCTAAATAGTCAGCTTCAATAGTATTAGTTGATTCAGTGATTTCAGCTTTGTTAGTCAGACGGAAATAGTCATAGGCATTAGCACCGCTGGAAGTAGTGTAAATAGGGCTGGCAGCTCCGGTTCCCTTAGCCTGGTCATAATTATAGGTTCTCTCCGCAAAGCCGACAAAACCGGCTTTGGAGATGTTCTCTTTCATGCCTTTTCCGTTAGAAGTCTTGATATACGCGGAATAGGTATTCTGGACATTCTTGACGCTCATGGTTTCACTGATTGCCTGATTGAAAGAAGTAAATGACCGGTAGCTAGTATCCAGATAGCAGAACTTATAGAAAGCCATGCCGGCAACATCAGCAGCAGTCAGGCTGGTTGAAGTCAGATCAACCGAAGCAACATCCTGAGTACCCATTACTTCAGTGAACTTATTATAGGCAGTTTCATCTTTTTCGAAAGAGCCGGTTACCACCGCACTCTGCTTAAAGTAGGATCCGAGGAACCATCCTCCGACACCACCAATTCCTCCTCCGATAATTACAGAGAAGGCTAAAATTATTAAATGTGTTTTTTTCATACGCCAAATTATATTATAGTTTGCGGGTTTTAGTCAATTTTTTAGGGTGTTTTCAAATAGTTTAATTAAAAAACCATTATTTGATTTAAATAAAAAGACCGAGATTTTCAATGAATATTGGTCTTTTTATAGATAAATAACGAATATCTAGCCTACTTTAAAAGCAAAGAAGCTTTAATAACGGATTTCCCGTCCTCTTTCTCAATCTCAAAAAAATAATTATTCTCTTCTTTCAAAGTATTGATAACCAATTTCTCATGAATTACGGCCTGAGAACAATACTGAATAATAAAAACATAAGGCTTAGAATTGATTTCCTGATATTCTTCAATCGTCAGAGTATCATAGAATCTGATAATGCCTTTGGTGTTATTCATATGCTTAGAATAATCAAGCATACTAGGTGTGACTGAAAATTCAAAGGCTTGTTTAAGAGGATTCTCATTAAGGAAATCGAAAGAAACGTCTTCATCAGATTCCTTAGGAAGCAAATTGACGGTGCTGAGTTTGGTGATTCTGAAAGACTCACAGTTGAGAAGGCAGGATTCAAGAATTGATCGGACAATGACCTTGCCTGAGGAATCAATCATCTGAGTCAGAAAATAATTCTTTATTCTTTCAGTCTTGAGAATTTCACAGGTGATGGTTATTGTTTCGTTCCACTTCGGAGACCTAAGAGTCACAATTTTCTGTTTAGTAAAAACCCACATCAGCTGATACTGATCATGAAGAGTGATATTATCACATTTGATATCTTTAGTTAAGTCAGAGACTTTGTTTTCGACAATTTCCATTATTCTGGCTAAGGACATTTCCGGTACCATGCCGCAATCAGAAAATTCAACTTTATAAGAATCTGTCATAGATTTCTCCTTTCCAAGATATTAATCACAAAATCAAATATTTTTTACATATAAACAATAACATATCTTTGCTTCTTTTTATTTAGTTTATTAAGAAAATCAAATACTAAAAAAGACCTGATTGATATCTCTATCCAATCAAGCCTTTTATTCTTGCTTAAACTAATATTGAGGGTTGGTATACGAATAAATAATCAGTAAATCAAATATTATCTAAGACCTACCACATCTTTGGTAAGCAGTTCACCATTGGTACAGGATATAATGTTATTCTGTGAAGAAACGAATGCATCTGCACCTAATTCAATCTCCAAGAATTGTTCTATCGTGCCTTCATAGATGATTTTGGTGGCTTGGTCAAGTCCCCAATATCCTATTTTCTTCACAGAAGTAGGGACAACAATTTCATCGCAACTTAAAGAACTGGCATAATCTTCAACCACAACAAGACTTTTAGGGAGATAGATGGTACCGGATGAACATCTTCCACTCAGTTGTCCCGAATAAAAGGTCGTGGCTGGAAGATCTGATAAATCAACACTAGTATACTGGTTTGTATTATCACTGAGAAAGGGATTGAGAGCAATAGCCTTCGTCTGAGAATTCGGCTTTAACTCTAACGGGGTGTTGCCTCCCACGTAAACTAACAAGGCATAAGGGTTTTCGTCATTTCCCAGATATGTTAATCCGCCATCATTATTAAAGGAAAGGGCGTTGCAATTATAAAAAACGTTTTGTTCTACATAGATAATAGAATCAGGCATTGATACTGAAGAAAGCGAGGTACAATCAGCAAATGCATAAGTACCGATATAATCTAATCCCTCTAGAAGAGTGACACTGGTAAGAGAGGTGCATCCACGGAATGCGTAATCACAGATTGTTTTCAATGTCGAGGGCAGGGTCAGACTGGTTATGGAAGTATAATTTTGCATGACCTTGGGGAAAATAGTTGTTATTCCTTCAGGAATAACCAAAACTTCTTGGTCTAAGCCACAGCGAAGCATTTTGGTTTCTGGCTGAATATTGATGGTGGATGTCGGATTAACGGAACCGCAATAGACCAAATAAGGATTGTTTTCGTTTCCGATATAATAGCTGCCATCCTTCTCAATCATGGCTTCTGGCAGAATATCGGGAAGCGAACCAGCTTTGACTGCTTTTAAACCATCCGGAATAGAAATATTTTTTATATAACCTTTAAAATTGTTAGGGCCTATTGTTTCAAGGGTATCAGGAAGAATTAGATTTTCATCAGTAACATTTTCTAAAGCAAAAGAACATACAGTCTTCAAATGGGAATCATCGCCAAAGGATAACTCTTTAATTTCAAGGCCAATAAATGCAGATATTCCAATATACTCTAAACTATTAGGCAAGGAAAGGTAATCCAATGTTCCGTAATATCCATCAAATTCAAAAGCATTTCGTCCGATCTTCTTCACGCCTTCCTTGAAAATCATGGTTCTCACATTGTTAAAATCTGTTTTAGAAAAAAGATCTTGAGGAATCTCTGTGCCCGAAAAAGAAATTTTGACTAGGGCATCGCAATCCATAATACATCCATAATCAATACTTACAACACTCTCAGGCATATCTATCTCCAAGAGATTAGGCATATTATAGAACGCCTTATATATGATGTATTCGGTTTTGGAAGAAAGGGTAAATGACGAAGCTGAGAGATCGTAGGCACCAGCAAAGAACATATACGGATTCTCTTCACTTCCAAAGTATTTTCCGTTCTTATAAAGTGTGAACAAAATATGAGTGTCATTTTCAAAAGCTGAGTGACCTACATATTCAAGGCCATTTGGAAGCCGCAGTTCACAGAGGTTGTCACAATAGCCGAAAGCATTATAGCCGATGGAGGTGACAGTATCAGGAATATAAAGCTTCTGGAGGTTATCCAGGTTATTGCCGGCATAATTGCTTATTGAAGTGACAGGATGGGATCCATGGATGCCATCATCCCAGGTTTCCGGAATATAAAGGAATGCAACATCGCTGGCAGCTCCGGCGAAACTATAGCTGTCATTGTGGAAAAAGAATCTGACTTTGTTTATATTTCTGGCAAACTGAGCGACATAGGTGACATCACCGACAACTTCGGAGATATTAGGGGACCAGCCATTGAATTCAAAGGTATGCCCGACTTCTTCGTAGGTCGGAGTCTCTCCTACATACTCCGGAATCTGTCCATAATCCATCATAGATTTCTGAAGAACTTCGCCATATGTGTTTACGAAAGTGACTTTATATTGCTTGGTCTCACTGGAATACTGGGCAACATAGGTAGCATTTCCGGTAACTTCAGCAATCATAGGACTCCATCCTGAGAAAGTATACTCATACTGTTCGTCATCATCCTTTACCGGAGTTTCTCCGGCATATAAAGGAAGCACTCCGTATTCGTAAGTATCTGACTGAAGAACGGAAAAATCATAATTGACGAATGAGACGGTATAGGTGTTAAGAGAATTAGAATACTGGGCAGTAAAAGCCGTATCCGCCATGATGTTCTCAAGTGACCTGTCCCATCCTGTGAACGTATACGAAAACTGAGAATCGGACTTCTTTGTCGGAGTCTCTCCGCCATATACGGCATCCTGGCCTTCGCTGACTGAACCCGTATATAGAAGACTGCCGTCATAATTGTAGAATGTTGTTTTGTAGAAAACTTCCGCTGAGACCGAATCCGAAGAATCGGATTCTTCCGGACTGACACCGTCAGAAACTACCGAATCGCTGACAGGATCGGTATCGGAAGGACTGACGCTGGAATCAGAAACAACCGAATCGCTGACAGTATCAGTATCGGAAGGACTGACGCTGACGTCAGAAGCTACAGAATCACTAACGCTGCTGATTTCACTATCGGCAGAAGAACCACTGCAGGAAGCTAATGCAAGAGTCAACACCATCAGAACTGAACCTAAAAAATGTTTTTTGTTCATACTCACTCCCTCTATTATTTGATTAATATGACACAAATCACAATCACTATCTATTTTTTTTATTTTTCAAGAATCAATGAAAAATCCCCTTATAGGGGATTGATCATATTTGTCAGAAATTCTAATTTCATTTACCGAATATCAGCAGGGATGAAATCAAGACTATCACCAGCCATAGGCAGCAGATAACAGCATTAAAAGGAGTAAATATCCAGATAAGGAAAGGAATCAGGGAAAACAGGAATCCTAAAGTAGATATTGCTAGGATAATTATTTTGTATTTATCAGACTTGAGGAAAAAGAAAACAAGAATAACAGCTAACAGAATCGCAGCCAGATAAGCTGATACAAAAGGACCGAAATTAGCATATCCTAAATTTGTTGGATCAAAAGAAGAATAATATTTAAGTAATACTCCTGGTTCGCCATTGTCATTGACTGTTCCAAATTTGAGAACCGAACTCATGGGAAGAGCAGATAATACCACAATGACAGCATCCAAAATAAAGAAAATAATCTTTATAAATAATGGTTTTATCTTGCTCATTTTAATTTTCTCATTTCTAATAACATAATATCATATTAATAATTCGAATAACAACAAATCCGGAAAGCTAAGGTTTTATTTTATGACTACATCACCGTCAGTGCAATGAACAACCGCACCTGAATTAAACCCGACAGACTGAGTAAGGAAAAACCATTCATTTATCGTACCTTCAAAAGAAAGAGTATTCAGACTTCCGCAATAATCAAACGCACTTGATCTAAGTACAGCCAGGCCACCTGGTAAGGTCACTGTTTTCAGTTTATAGCAGCCTGCAAATGCACTTTCACCAATACCGGCTAATTCTTTTGGAAAAGTGATATCAGTCAGACTTTCACAGTCAAAGAAGGTTTCTTTGGCTATTCTCATTAAATTATCCGGTAAAACAACACTGATCAGATTAAGACAAGAAAAGAAGGCCTCTTCCTTAATACTGGTTACACTATTTGGAAGAACAATATGAGTGAGGCTTCCGCATTTTCCAAAGGCTCTTTCACCAATAGTGGTTAAATTCTCCGAAAAAATAATATCAGTCAGACTACGACAGTCAAAGAAGGCATTGTTTCCGATAGTCAGAACACTATTTGGAATTTCTATTTTATTCAGATGTCCGCATTTGGCAAAAGTCCCATCTTCAATACTGGTGATATTTTCACTAAGCTGAACACTGACTAAATTTGTACATTCATCAAAAGCAAACTGACCTATGCTTGTCACACTATTAGGAATTGATATTTCAGCTAGATTATCACAGCCTTCAAAAGCAAACTCTCCAATTCTGATTAAACCATCAGGGAGTTTGATTTTTTTTAGATTCTTGCAGCCATAGAACGCAAGGTTTTTGATAGACCTGATTTTCTTTCCTTGATAGGTATCCGGAATAACTATTTCAGAAACAAGAGAATCATTAAGCTTAGAGACTTCGTAGGTCCCATCTTCTTTCAAAGAAAAGACTAATCCATTATCGAATTCTTCTTCATTATCTAGTTCGGGGTTGTTAGGCTTCGGCTTACTTAAAGGTCTATCCATTTTCTTTGCTCCTTTTACTTCATAAGATTTGTTTTCCTATATTATACTCTATATTACCATTCAAAAAACAAACCATTTAAATGAAATATTCCTATTTTTCTATTTTTTCTAGTTTATTTTCGAACATTTTTTAATTTTAAAAAAATATTTTTTCTTATTCTATGAAGCACAAAGTTAAACAGTCAAAATGCCTATAAACAAATAGATATAAAAAATACAAAAAAATAAAAAATCCGTTATCTTACTTTTGAGTTGTAGTAAAAAAGCTCTCCAACACATAAAACAATTAAAAAAATCCTACATTAGATTTTATTTAGAAAATAATATGTTTTAAGAATTAAAAACAGGTGAGAGCTTTTTCGGCATCCTCTAAATATTTTTTAGGTTCCTTCAGCTCAATTACATTACACTGATATTGTTCCTTAATAAACTTTACAGCTTTTGGTGCACATCCACCACCGCTATATAAAACAAATGACAGCTTTTTATTAGTAAAATCAGTTTTCTTCAGAACTGTATTAATAGGACAAGCAAAATATCCATTCCAGATAGGTGATCCAACTACCACCTCATCGTATTCACTGATATCATTATTGTAATCTATAAGCTTAGCCTTATGTTTTAGTCCGGAAAGCATTCCACCCTGAAACATACTGATTGTGAAATTTTTTGAAAGGTTTCTTTTTGGAGTAACCTTTCTTATTTCATATCCCTTTGAAGCAAAAATATTAGCAAGAGCTTCACCTGAACCGGTGAAACTATAATATATGAATAATTTTTTCATATTAGCCTCCATGATAATTAGTATTTCAAGTTATTTAATTTTTTGATATATCAGCCTTATATATTACCATCTCTTATTATTAAAACACGTGTTAGGTAAGTTAGAGATATATTATATTTTCAAGAACTGACAAATAATCCTTCTTAGCTGTAGTCTAAGTCTTCTGCATGTATTCTTTTAAGATCTTATTTGCCTACATTATAAATTGTGTTCCTCTTTTGGATTTTACTCGATACCCGACTGAAATAATAACATCAAGATTATAATATCTTACATTGTATGTTTTATTATCTGCTTCAGTTGTTGCAAATTTTGCAACAACTGAATCTTCTTGTAATTTTCCTTCTAAAAATATATTTTTTATATGTCTGGATATTACCGATTTGTCTCTACTAAATAACTCTCCCATTTGCTCAACTGTAAACCAAACAGTTTCCTTATTTAAATTAACATCAACTTTAACTAATCCATCCTCACTCACATAGATTAAGACCTTGTTTTCCATTTACAGCACTTCTTTATCAATTTTAAAAATTATTAAATTATTTTGTTCAATGTATTCTCTAATCATTTTTGTAAAAATCATAGGTTACATTTTTTAGTTATTATAGACATTATAATATAAAAAATCGAGTTACTAAAATTGATTTACTTTTGAAATAAAAAAAGACATCCTGTATTTCTACAAGATGTCCGCTGTTTTTCGATGGTGGAGATGACGGGAGTCGAACCCGCGTCCGAACAAAGCTTTCTGTTGATGACTACAGTTTATCTTACTGGTGATTTCAATCTGCTTAGTCAATAAGCAACCTAAGACAGATCTATCACTTCATGTTAGTTCAGGTGACTGGAAGCAAAACAGCCATTCTGACTTCGGATCTAAATAACTAAGAAGACAGAACCGAAGAGATTCTTCTTAGTTGCACGGGGAGTTTATAAGCTCCCAATTATGACTGAAAGCCGAAGCTTAGGCAGCCATGGCGACCAAATTGTTGGCCGGAATGTGCATAGTTACGGGTTTTTTGGCACTTGTAATTGTGTCGGTTTTTAAGGAAACCACTCCACTGCCACCAATAGTCTTCTCTGCCCGTCGAAACCAAAACATCCCCAAATAATAACAGCGTAATTATTATAAGGGGATTTTTTTAATTTTCAAGTGTAAAACAAATATTAATAGTTTTCAGAAAGGCTGAGTTCCGGCTTCTTTTCACGTAAAGTCTTATAAGCCTGACCAAATAAGGCGATTTCCTTATTGACTCTTTCAGACTTCTCCAGAGTATCAATCTTAGCCTTGAACTTGGTAATGACTTCATTGACAGGATCTTTTTCACTGGTGACAAAGCCAACAACGAATAAGCTGGTACGGAAGTCAGATAATTCCGAAGGATTGGTAATAGCAGATTTTTCTTCACCCTTCAGAGTAAGATAAACATTGTCAGCACCAGTAATATCTTCAATAAGATATCTTAAGTACAGAGATTCAGCAGAGATAATATACTTATCAGTATCATCAAACTTCTTTCTGTTCTCTTTCATCTTGTCCAGAACAGCAACAGCAGCTTCAAGCTCATTCTTATAAAGATGATCAAGATAGACATAGTAGAGAACATGAATAGAATAATAGGTAGTATCATCACTGCTAGCAGGAACAATGAATTCCTGACCATTAAGTTCTCTGCGGCGGTTGATGTTAAGAATATTGAAATTGCGGCGGGTCTCTTCAGTCTTGGTATTCAGAAGATTGAACATATCATTTGGAAGATCCTGACGGAAAGGCATTAATTCATAGATAGGAATGATAAATCCGTAGATAGCAGCAAATAATCCCATATATCCGATATAGGAAGTCATATTGACACCCTTACCAAAGGATAAAGCAAAGAACATCACAAAACCAATAGCTAATAAGATAATAGAAGAAATATATCCAGCTAAGAAGATTGATCGAGGATTATGTTCGACATTCTCATCCTTAGGAGCAAACTTCATTTCCATATTACCGATAGCAAAGAAGTTGAAGGTGATTTTTGTCTTTTCATGGGAATGATCAAAGGTCAGACCTAAGATAGTAGTGTAGACAATAGCATAACCGGCCTTCTTAGCAACGAGAACCTTAGTTCCGTTATAGACAGCCAAAGTAACAAAAATTCCGATAAGGAAACTGATGAAAATAAAGATAAAGTAATTGTAATCATTATTGGAATTAAAAGTATTGTTGAAAACCATTCTCTGTAGGAATATCATAACCGCCAGATAGATGACATAAGCAAACATTAAGATGAAAGATGCATTAAAGTCAAACAAGTCTTTTTTCCCAGTTGGGGATTTTTTCTCATCCATAAAGATACCTCCATTCAGGTTGAGCACACGTAATAATATAATTATAACTCAAACAACGTTATTTAATATGCAAAAATTTCTCAGCTTTTTCCATCACCTGAGAATCAATCTCATAAGGCAGCTCAGAAAAGCTGTGATACATTGGCATTGAAGCTAACCAATTGTCAAATGAAATAAGTACTTCTTCAAAGCTAGCATCTTTTCCTAATCCAAGGACAACGTTACCTAATTCAGCTATCTTTTCAGCTACCTTTTCTTTGTTTATTGTCAGGAATTCCGGCATCAGAAGCGCGATTCCCTGACCATGAGTCAGCTGGGGATAAACACCGGAAAGCTTATGTTCGGCAGCATGAACCCGGAAGAAGTTTTTCTTACCGAAACTGGTGAATCCGTTATGAGCCAAAGTCGAGCAAAGCATCATGCTTCTTCTTTCTTCGTAGCCATTAGGATTAGCCAAAACCGGTTTAGTAATCTTAACCACATTCTTCATCACTGCCAAAGCCATGTCATCACAAGGTTCATATTCATGGGAAGGAGAGAAGAATCTTTCAAAGGAATGAGAAAACATATCAACTAAGCCCATGCTGGTCTGATAGGGAGAAACCGAATAGGTAAGTGTTGGATCAAGCAAGGAGAATAAAGGACGGTTAGTCTGATAGTTGAATCCACTCTTGAAATTATGTTCGCGGTCAGAGATAACACAGGAATCTGACATCTCACTGCCAGATGCCGCTAAAGTAATGATAGTAGCCACCTTTAAGGCATGCAGAGGAATAACAGTCTTCTTATTGAAGTCAAGGGGATTACCGTCATAGTAATAGCCGTTAGCCACACTCTTAGCCGTATCCAAGACACTTCCGCCACCACAGGCTAAAATTATCTCCGGCTGAAAAATACGGGCCAGATCAATAATCTTTCGGACATCCTGAATATCGGGATTAACGGAAATTCCTGAATACTCTTCAAATAGAATGCCTTCAGCCTGAAGAGAGTCTACTATCTTCTGATAAGTTGAGCTTTCCTTTAAAGACTTTCCGCCATAGATCAGAAAAGCTTTCTTGAATCCGTAGTCTTCCTTCAGAATTTTTCCAATTAAAGAAACTCCTTCCGGTCTATAGATAATCCTGGTCGGACAATAAAAGTCAAAGACATCCTGATTAATATTTTCCATATGTTTTTCCTCATATTTAGTATAACTTAAGAAACCGGAAAAGTTTAGTGCATTTATTTGGTAAATAAAATTGCTATCAGCTTTTTTCAATAAAAAGGGGCCGCATTTCTGCAGCCCCCATAATTAGTAGAACAAACTACAATTTAGTACTTGTACTTGCCTTCAGCCTTAATGGCAGCCTGAGCAGCAGCAAGTCTGGCACCAGGAACTCTGAAAGGAGAGCAAGAGACATAGTCGCAACCATAACGGTTGAAAAGTTCGATGGATTCTGGATCTCCGCCGGCTTCGCCGCAGATACCACAATGGAGTTCAGGATTGGCTTCCTTACCTTCCTTAACAGACATAGCAATGAGTCTTCCGACACCATTGTCATCGAGAGTTTTGAAAGGATCGAAATCGATAAGGTTGTTATCGAGATATTCGCCGATATAGGCGGAATAATCATTTCTGGAGAAACCGAAAGTGAACTGAGTAAGGTCATTAGTTCCATAAGAGAAGTAAGCAGCATCAGGACCGATTTCGCCGGCAGTGACAGCAGCTCTAGGAGTTTCAATCATGGTACCAACGATATACTTCATGCCCTTATCGCCGATGATGGCATCAGCAACTTCGGAAACAAGCTTCTTAACAAACTTGAATTCCTTGTCAGCAATGACCTGAGGAACCATGATGGAAGGAGTAATGACAACCTTCTTGCCAGTCTTGGCAGTAAGTTCTTCTTCAGCATGTAAAGCAGCCTTGATGATGGCAGTAGCCTGCATTCTACCGATTTCAGGGTAGACAACGTCAAGACGGCAGCCTCTTAAGCCCATCATAGGGTTAGTCATATGAAGCTCGGCGATTCTGGCCTTAACAGCTTCAACAGTCTTTCCAGTGGACTTGGCAACTTCTTCGATTTCGCTTTCCTTCTTAGGGAGGTATTCATCAAGCGGAGGATCAAGAAGTCTGACATTGATGTTGACTCCGCCTAAAGCGAGGTACATCTGATAGAAATCATCTTCCTGATAAGCTTCGAGCTTATTAAGCCAGGTTTCTCTTTCTTCAGTAGTGGTGGAAAGAATCATTTCCTGCATGAGGAATAATCTTCCGGCCTGTCTGAACATATGTTCAGTTCTGCAGAGACCGATACCTCTGGCACCGAAATCAACGGCAGCCTGAGCTTCTTCAGGAGTATCAGCATTGGCATAGACCTTGATGTTAGCATACTTGTCAGCCCAGTTAAGGACAGTTCCAAAGTCTCCGTTGAGACCAGGAGCCTGAGTAGCAATAGCACCGACAAAGATCTGACCAGTAGAACCATTGATGGAAATGACATCACCTTCCTTGAAGGTAGTTCCATTGATGGTCATAGTCTTAGCATGTTCATCAATCTGGGCGGCACCGCATCCAGTGATGCAGCACTTACCAATCTGACGGGCAACAACAGCGGCGTGGGAGGTCATACCGCCACGGGCAGTAAGAATACCATCGGCAGAAACCATACCACCGAGATCTTCAGGGGAAGTTTCGGCTCTGACAAGGATGAGCTTAACATTCTTATCGGCAGCACGCTTGGCCTGAGCTTCTTCAGCAGTGAAGACAATTCCGCCAACAGCAGCACCAGGAGAGGCAGCATTGCCAGTGGCAATAGTGACAGCCTTCTTGAGGTCAGCTTCGACGAAAGTAGGATGTAATAACTGATCAAGTGAACGAGGATCAACTCTTAAGATAGCTTCTTCTTCGTTGATGAGTCCTTCCTTAACCATATCAGTGGCAATCTTTAAACCAGCAACACCGGTTCTCTTGCCATTACGGGTCTGTAAGAAATAGAGAACGCCGTCTTCAACGGTGAACTCGAAGTCCTGCATATCCTTGTAATGCTTTTCAAGGGTCTTGGCAGAATTGACAAGCTGATCATAGATCTTAGGCTGCTGTTCCTTTAAGGCATCAATGTGTAAAGGAGTTCTGATACCAGCAACAACATCTTCACCCTGAGCTTCGATGAGGTATTCAGCGAAGATTTCGTTGATACCATCGGTAGGATGTCTAGTGAAACCGACACCAGTGCCGGAGTTTTCATTCATATTACCGAAAGCCATCATCTGGACATTGACGGCAGTACCCCATGAATATGGGATGTTGTTCATCTTTCTGTAGAGATTAGCTCTTTCGTTGTCCCAAGAATGGAAAATGGCCTGAATAGCGGTCATTAACTGATCTTCAGGATTTGAAGGGAATTCTTCGTTGAACTGTTCTTTGTAATAAGCCTTATACTTAACAATAAGGTTCTTAAGTTCAGCAACTGGAATTTCGTAGTCGTTCTTAAGATTGAGCTTCTTCTTAACGTCCTCAAGCATGGCATCCATTGGTGCTCTTGAAACACCCTTGGCGATGTTGGTGAACATAAGAATGAAACGTCTGTAGCAGTCATAGGCAAATCTTTCCTTGCCAGACTTAACGGCTAATGCTTCGACAGTATCATCATTTAAACCTAAGTTTAAGATGGTATCCATCATACCAGGCATAGAGACTCTAGCACCAGATCTGACGGAAACGAGTAAAGGATTTGGTCCCTTACCAAAGGTCTTTCCAGATCTTTCTTCGAGAGTCTTGATGTTTTCCTTAACCTGATTGATAAGGTTGGAAGGCATCTTTCTACCGGAATCATAGTATAAAGTACAAGCTTCGGTAGTAACAGTGAAACCATCCGGAATTCTGATTCCGATGTGGGTCATTTCAGCAAGACCAGCACCTTTTCCACCTAATATCGGTTTTCCTAAACCATAGGCATCTTTAAATGCGTAGACATACTGACCGGCAACATAATTCTCATTAGTCTTAACAGATTTTTTCGTATTAGCCATTTATTTCTCCTCCATTAATTAAAGGCTTGACCAATCGATATTTTACCATATATTTATGACTAAGTTAACAAAAAAAGAAATGTAAATATAAAAAATAAGCACTTCTTTTTCATAAAGTAGCTTGTTATCGTATTTTTTTAAAAACTCAATTGGAAATTTTCTTCACACAAGACCAATAAAATATGGAAAAGCAAATCATTTCTGCAATATAAATCCAATTGAAGGCTAACCTTTTCTGGCTGGGGGCCAGCAAAGAGAAAGCCTAAAACCAACCTCAGAGCCTGACCAATCAGGCAAAAAGAAATGCACCTGTTCATTAATAATTGATCAGGTGCATTTTAATTAATAACTCTTTTTGATGGCCTTAGCCATATTGATCTTATCTTCCCTATCTTTGATTGCCTGTCTCTTATCCCAGTTCTTCTTGCCCTTACCTAAAGCAATCTGAACCTTGCACATACCCTTCTTCAGGTAAACCCTGGCAGGAATAATAGAATAACCTTCACGGGCAACAGCCTGATCAAGTTTAAGAATCTGAGACTTATGAAGCAAAAGCTTCCTGGTTCTCACCGGGTCATGGGAAAAGATGCCATTCTCCTGAAAAAGGGGAATATTCATATTGAGAATATAGGCTTGGCAGTTCTTAATGATGACATAGCTGTCATCAATAGAACAATGCCCCATTCTCAAGGCTTTTATTTCGCTTCCGACCAGCTCGATTCCAGCTTCCTGAAATTCACTCAGGAAATAATTGAAATGAGCTTTACGGTTAGAGGCTATGAGTTTTTCATTAGGAAGAGACTCGGCTTTCATTTAATGTTGTCCTTGATTTATCTGTCATTATGGCCAGATGAACGACCTCTGAAGCCACCAGATCTTCTATCGGATGAACCTCTGTCAGAATAGGAAGAACGTCTATCTCCGCCTCTGTCAGAATGTCCGTAAGATCCTCTTGATCCACCACGGCTGAATCCGCCGTCTCTGGAACCGTAGGAACTTCTTCTATCAGATGAACCTCTGTCAGAATAGGAAGAACGTCTGTCTCCGCCTCTGTCAGAATGTCCGAAGGATCCTCTTGATCCACCACGGCTGAATCCGCCGTCTCTGGAACCGTAGGAACTTCTTCTATCGGATGAACCTCTGTCAGAATAGGAAGAACGTCTATCTCCGCCTCTGTCAGAATGTCCGTAAGATCCTCTTGAACCACCACGGCTGAATCCGCCGTCTCTGGAACCATAGGAACCTCTTCTATCGGATGAACCTCTGTCGGAATAGGAAGAACGTCTATCTCCGCCTCTGTCAGAATAGGAGGGACGTCTGTCTCTTCTTTCAAAACCATCATCACCATATTCTTCTCTAGGAGCAGAATAGCCCTGATGATCAGAATAAGTCTTTCTCTGAGGCTTTCTGTCATCAAATCTTCTTTCCTGTTCAGGAACGGTCTGACTATCAAAACTTGCTTTTGGCTTATCATCATCTCTGCCAAAAGGACGTCTGTTATCACGTGATCCAAATCTAGATCCGCCATCTCTGGAACCATAAGATCCTCTGGAACCGCCACGGCCAAATCCGCCGCTTCTGGAACCACCGTCTCTTGATCCGAATGATCCTCTTCTGTCGTCTCTGCCGCGTTCAGAGCTGTCGTAGCCTGAACCTGAATGCTTTCTTTCCATACTGGTTTCTCCATTATCACCAGTGGAATCACCAGTGTTTCTATCATATCTGTCGTATCCGTATCCGCCACGTCTGTCAGAGAATCTGGCACGGCCAGTCATACTGACAAAGTCTTCATCTTCTTCGTATACTCTTAAGCCATTGAGTGAGAGATCCTCACGTTCAGCCTCACTGAGTGAGACAGCATTGGCTTTATAGAATTCAGGGGTAGAGAAATCAATCTCAAGCTTATCGGGATTGCTGGCTAAAACCGCAATATCGATAGGTGTTCCGATAGTGAATGAAAGTTCGGGATGATGTTTTCCGACAACAGAATAAGACTTGTCATCAAAGTTGAAGACATCACCATGCATGCAGTGATAGGCTAAGAAGCCTTCAATGCCGATTTCAGTTTCAATGAACATACCACGGAGAACCATGCCGGTAATCTTTCCATGATAAACTTCACCAATATGCTGAGTCATATATTTAGCTGATTCCAGATCGTCAACCTTTCTGGAAATGATATCAGCTCTGGCTTCGCTGGCACTGGTTCTATCGCCCATCATCTGTAAATAGGCAAAGACATCATCATATTCAAAGGGTTTCTCATCAATGAGGTAATCCTTGACTAAACGATGGATGATATCATCAGGATATCTTCTGATAGGACTGGTGAAATGGCAGTAGAAAGGCTCAGCAAGACCGAAATGGCCTTTTTCCTCAGGGGAATACTTAGCTTTAGCCAAAGCTCTCAGCATCATGTAGGAAATAACGCTTCTCAGATTCTCGTCTTCGATTGAGGCTAAGAAATCATTCAGTCTGGAACCGGTGATATCTTCAGTCTTAGGGAAGGAAGCAAGAAGCTTTGGATTCATTTTCTTAATAAAATCACGGAAATTGATTAGTTTCTGAAGCGGGGGCTGTTCGTGAATACGGTAGAGAACCGGAATATGATGGCTTTTTAAAAGCTTGGCAATCTCACAATTGGCAATAACCATCAAATCTTCGATCATCTTCTCGCTTTCGCCCTGAACTTCTTTAGTTAAATCAGTTGGCTGACCATTCTCATCCAGCTTGAATTTGATTTCAGTGGAAGAAAGCTTCATGGAGCCCTGAAGTTCACGACGGCGTCTGATAGCCTTTGAACAATCATGGAGCAGAGACAAAGTCTGTTTGATGTCATCAGAATAATCGACATCCTTGCCTTCAAAGAAATTGTTGACTCCATCATAGGTAAGACGTCCGTGACTTCTGATAACACTCTTGAAGACGTTGGAAGAGAAGACATTTCCCATACCATCGACCTTCATAACGACTGTTAAGCAGACACGGTCAACACCAGGATTAAGTGAACAGATGCCATTTGAAAGCTCAAAAGGAAGCATCGGAACAACACGGTCAGCAACATAAATGCTGGTTCCACGGAAGACAGCTTCATCATCCAAAGGAGAAGAAGGCCTGACATAGTGGGTGACATCAGCAATATGGACTGAAACTTCATAGCCGCTGCCGCATTTCTTTACGGAGACAGCATCATCAAAATCGTGGGAGTCATTGCCATCAATAGTGACAATGGTTTCTTCACGGAGATCAGTTCTTTCAAGATAGTCTTCCTGCTTAAGTTCAGTAGGAATACTCTTAGCCTGAGCTAAAACTTCCTCAGGGAAGTCAATTGGGGCATCATTGGAAGTGATGATCATGGAAATATCGCTGCCAACCTTATCAGCTTTGACTAAAATACGGCTGACGGCAACAGTGTAAACATTGTTGCTATAGCTCTGAATCTGGCCAATAACCAGATCACCCTGATTGATGGTATCCTTGATGGATTCATCAACTGAGGATATAAGAACAGTCTTTCCGCACTGATTGAGGTAATCAACCAAAAGCTGCTGCTTTCCGGAAGCAGTCAATGAATAACGGCCTTTGAAGGATTCGACTGGCTTAAGATAGTCAATTCCATGGTAAAAGCCCTGGGCTTCCTTGACGTAAATCAAATCGCCAAGCAAAAGACCATCGGCTTCGGCGCCGGAAATTTTTATTTCATCGCCGTCCGGAATCGGACGAAGGACAACAAAGTTTCTTTTCTTGAGAGATACTTTAGCAAGCTTGATGCCTTGTTCAGCAATCAAATAATACGAATCATCATGAATTCCGATGATTCCCTGGAACTTCAAATGCTCCAATAAATTTTCCATCTCAGTCTTTTGCTGAGTGGTAACAGCCTCTAATTTGTGGGCTAAGGCCTTCTGGTTTAAAAATTGGCCTTGTAATAATTTCGTAATGTCTTTTTCTGTCATGTTTTCCTTAAAAAATTAAAGGGGGCTGTTTTTGATGCCCCCGTTATCCTCATCTTTGAGATTTATAAATAGTTTGCTAATAATGCTGTAACGAAGAAGGCAATGGCTAGGACGGTTGTGATAATCGTCATGATTTTGTCAGCGCCACGCTCCTTAGTACGGGTGAAAATGTTCATTTTACTACCACCCATAACGGCGGCAGATGCACCCTCTGACTTTCCCGATTGGAGAAGGCAGACGATAATCAGGATGAACGATAGAACTAAAAGCACAATCTGAGCTGCTGAAGTGCCACCTGCTAAAAAATTTATATTGATCATTCTTACCTCGCAAGACTATAACTTATATAGTATAAAGTCTCATTAAACATTTTACAAGAAGTTTAGCCTTAAGATTGTCCTTCATTTCTGTCAAAAATACAAGAAAAATCTTCAAAATCTGCTTTTATATTTTTGGAAAGTGCTTCAAAACCACTAAACAAGGTCCATATTCTCTTTCCTATTTAATATAAAAAAGCGGTTCCTGATTAGGAATCGCCAAAAGAAACTTATTTTCCGGAAACACAGACTTTTCCGACTAAAAGAGAAGGAGTGAAAGCTGAACCACGAAGCTGGGAATCATTTCCGACAGCAATGATGTTGTTGAAGAAATCCTTAAGATTTCCGGCAATCAGAATCATGCTGACAGCTTTGACAATCTTTCCATCCTCAATCAGATATCCCTGAGTAGGAAGAGAAAAATTCAGAGTCTGAGAATCAATTCCGGAGTTGAGTCCGGAGATATCAGTAATATATAATCCGTCCTTCATCTTGCCAAACAGCTGATCAAGAGAAAGCTTTCCGGGTTTGACCGTGATGGTGCAGGGAGCACCATTTCCGTCACCGACAGAACAGCCATTGGTTTCTCTTCCATCCACCTTGGCAGTTTCCACTGAATAGAAATAGTCTTTCAGAACTCCTTTACTGATGATATCAAAATCCTGTGTCGGAGCACCATCAGAATCATAGGAAGAGGAAGAGAGGGCGGCAGTATGTGGAGTATGACGGACTGTCAGTTTGGGAGAACTGATAAGCTGATTTAGTTTTCCTTCAAAGACTGATAAATGTTTCTGAACAGTCTTAGCATTGAGCTGTGAAAGATAGAAGCTGATCAATGATGACACTGAAGAAGGATTGAAGACTACTTTGTATTTATGGCTGGGAACTGGGCCGGACTTAAAGAAATCAACACTGGCCTTAACAGCACTCTTAATAGCCTCATGGGATTTTTCACGTAAATCGGCCAAGCTTTCAAAGCTGAAGAAAAATTCTCCGCCGCTTCTCGGTTCATTGTCTTCACTTTTAGAGACAACTGAAACATAGCCGGAAAAATTATTGGATTTTTCCGAAGTTTTGACTCCATAGCTATTAGCTTTAAAGGTTTTGGACTCGATCATTGAAAGAGAAACTTCAACCGTATCAATTCTTTTGTCAGAAGCTTTGGTTTCCTTAGCTATTTCAAGAGCAACCGCCTTTAATTCACTGAGATTGCTTTCTTTGTAATCTTTGGAAAGAATATTAGCTTTCTTATATTTGTTGCCACCCTTATAATAATTTTCTACAAAATCTTCTTTTCCAAATTTTGCATTTCTTGCAATTGAAGAAGCAACAAGTTCCGGAGTTGAAGAATCTATGAAGTCAGTACTGAAAGATCCTTTCTTGCCATTGAGAATGGCTTTGCATCCGATAGCGCTGGATGAACCAATCTGCTGATCCTCAATTTCATCATTATAGACTGAAACACTAGTCTCAGTAGTCAAGCCATAAGAAAGCTGGAAAGGTTCAAGTCCGTACTTCTTAGCTGCCTCAAAATATTTATTTAAATTCAGAGCCATATTAATCATTTCCTCCCTGTCCGCCGACTAAGATTTTTGATATCAGCAAAGTTGGCTGACCGACTTCGACACAGCAGCTTCCAGAGGAAGCTCCACACATTCCCGGAGCTCTGGATAAATCATTTCCAACCATGGTAATCTTTGTCAGAACTTCATATCCATAGCCAATCAATGAGACCGGCTTAATCATCTTGTCAATCTTCCCATCCTTAATCAGATAGGCAATATCGCTGGTGAAGGTAAACTGATCAGTCGAAGGATCAACCTGTCCGCCAGTAAAGCCTTTGCAATAGATTCCATTCTTGACTGAGGCAATGATTTCCTCAGGAGTCGAAGTACCATTATCAATATAAGTATTGGTCATTCTGGTAGTAGGAAGATAGCGATATCCCTCTCTTCTGCAGGATCCAGTCGTAATATCAGTTCCGGAAATTCTTCGGGAAGTATATCGGTCAAGCATGTAATTTGTCAGTACACCATTCTTAATCAGAACATTCTTAGTCGGAAGTGAACCTTCATCATCGATGTTCTCGGTTCCCCAACCATTTTCAATTGTTCCGTCATCAACAGCAGTCACAACCTCAGAAGCAACCATTTCACCGACCTTACCAGTGAAAGGACTGGTCTTATGGGAGATGGCACTGCCTTCAAGGGGATGTCCGCAAGCTTCATGGAAAAGAACGCCACCAAAATAATTGCCTAAAACAACCGGCATTTCACCGGAAGGGCCATCTTCAGCCGTCAGAAGTTCGACAGCTTCTTTAGCTAAAGAAGTCATCATTTCCGGATAATTGGTTCTTTCCAAAAGCTCAAGTCCGCAGGAAAAGCCTGGAGCCTGATAAGATTGCTGGAACTGTTTTCCGTCAGAGGAAATAACCGCACCGACAATTCTGGTTCTGACACGTCTATCACTAGCCATGACACCATCGGAATTGAAGATTTCCACATATTCATCTTCCTCAAAAAGGGAGGTGGTGACATTAGTGACTAATGGTGAATAGGCATAAGCAGCCTTTTCTCCTTCTTCAAGATAAGAAAGCTTCTTTTCAGTTGACCATTGATTATGGTCAAGAGCAATCTTATTCAGATTCTTCATCTTCGGCTTCTTTAAGTCAGTGACTTCCTTCTTCTGAGAAGAAGAAAAGCCGACAGCCAAGCTTTCAGCCAGCTTCAGCAAGCCTTTACGGGAAATATCCGATGAATACCCATAGGAACATTCAGTTCCTTTCAATAAACGGATTCCGACACCGCAAGAACGGGAATCAGAAACATTGAAAACCTTATGATATCTTCTGGAATAGGAGTGGCTTAAGGAATCCTGATAGTAGATTTCCGAATAATCAGCACCGGTCTTTAATCCGGCATTCAGCACTTCAAGTGCAGTTTTCTTTGAAATTTTCATAATTAACCTCGATTAATAGCTTTCTTTTCTTCAATAAAATTCTTATGGACAACAGCATGACTCTTCCTAAAAGCATTGATAACTTCTCTTATTGAACCGAACATAGCTTTTCTGATTGTAGGATCCTTCCTGGCTGTCTGAACAAATTTGTTCAGAAAGGCAACCGGATTATCGAAGATTACCTGGGCATCCCTGATTCCGGTGTCAATCAATGTCATTCCAATAGCCTGACTGACAGCTTTCTTCTTTTCGTCGGTATCAAGAGTGACTAAGGCTAACTCATTAAGAGCCATAGTGACAACACATGACATTTCCGTCTGAGAAGCTGCTTTTCGTATCTGACCGTCATCAATAATCCAATTCTGAAGAAAGTGACTGGAGATGAAATCTTTAGGAGTGGCGGTTTTCAGAACATAGCTATTAGGTTCAGCATAGAGCAGACCTCCGACAATATCATCTTCAGGAACCATCTTCACTATCCGCTCCTTGATTCTTTCATGTCCGGGAGATTCAAAGACATCTTTCAGTGAGCCAACTCCATCAAGAGAATAGACATTCAGAAGATAAGGATTTTCTTTTTCTGAAAGAGAACTGGATGCCACAACTGCTAGATTCCCGCCCTTAGAATGACCGGCTAAACGGAATTTAGTTTTCGGATGTTTCTTCATGGCCTTAAGCAATGAACTCTTAGCAAAGTTATGACAGGTCAGATTGGAAGATACCATCAGATTGAAATTCTCAACCCAGCCATTAATGGTGAAATCTGTTCCCCTATAAACAATAAGAAACGTATCATCCGGCAAAATAAGAGTCATGGAGCAGAACTGAACATCATCAGCAAAAACATAAGAAATATCCTCTACCAGAATCTGACTATAGCGCAAAGAAAGCATCAGCTTCATAGCCAAAGCCAAATCCGGAGTTATCGAATAGTCTTTAGTCCGGACATCAAAGGAGGAGACCCATTTCTCACAGAGAGAACCTAAAAGTTCCGGTCTGAACTTATCATTGACCGGAACCAGTTTTTCAAACGGAAAGTAGGAAATAGCAGAAAAAACAATGCTATCAGCATCAAGAAAAGGAACCTCATTCAGTGAGAAAATTGAATATTGTGCAACAAAATCCAGATAATTTCCAAAAGAACGTGATTCACTCATTTTCTTGAATGATTTACATTTTTCTCTTTAAAGTCGGGAAAATAAGAACATCACGAATACTATCTCTTTCAAGAAGCATCATGACAGTTCTGTCAATTCCGTAGCCGATGCCACCAGCCGGAGGCATACCATATTCAAGAGCTTCGCAGAAATCTGTATCAACTTCACAGGCTTCTTCGTTGCCGTTCTTCTTTTCTTCGACCTGCTCTTCAAATCTGGCTCTCTGATCAATTGGGTCATTAAGTTCGGTGAAGGCATTGCACATTTCCTTAGTGGAAATATAAAGCTCAAATCTCTGAGTGAAGCGGGAATCAGAAGGATCTTTCTTAGCTAAAGGTGAAATATCGACTGGATGCTGTAAAACAAAGGTCGGCTGAATCAGCTTTTCCTCAACATACTTTTCAAAGAAGGCATTAAGAACATGTCCCCAGGCATAATGCTTTTCAACAGGAACATTGTATTTCTTAGCTAATTCCAGAGCTTCTTCCAAAGTCTTGACTTCATAGAAATCAACACCGCAGTTTTCCTTAATCAGCTCAGTCATGGTAGCCTTACGGAAAGGCTTAGCCAGATCAATTTCATTTCCTAACCAAGTAAGAGTGGTCTTACCGACAATGCTGGTAGCCAAATAACGGTAAAGCTCTTCGGTCATTTCTTCCATATCACCTAAATCACCATAAGCCATATAGGCTTCAAGAGTTGTGAATTCAGGATTATGAGTGGTATCGATTCCTTCATTTCTGAACATTCTTCCCATTTCATAGACTCTTTCCATACCACCGACTAAAAGCTTCTTTAAAGAAAGTTCGGTAGCAATACGAAGATAGAAGTCCTGATCAAGGGCATTGAAATGAGTGACAAAAGGCTTGGCATTGGCTCCGCCTAAGATTGGCTGAAGAATAGAGGTTTCAAATTCAACAAATCCCTTTTCATCAAAGAACTGCTGAATACCACGGACAATTCTCGGTCTCATCATGGCAACATAACGGGAATCTTCATTGACAATCAAGTCAACATATCTCTTTCTTCTTCTGTCTTCCGGATCAGATAATCCATGGAATTTATCAGGAAGAGGACGGAGAGCCTTAACTAAGTGAGTGTATCTAGTGGCACGGATGGTGACTTCTCCAGTCTTGGTCTTCATCATAAGTCCTTCAATACCGCAGATATCACCTAAATCTGCCATCTTGAAGAGAGCATAGTTTTCTTCACCGACAACATCCTGACGGATATAAATCTGAATCTTTCCGGTACGGTCCTGAAGTGTGAAGAATGAGGCCTTGCCCATTTTTCTTAAAAGAACGATACGTCCAGCGATAGTAACACTGGCATCTTCCTTGACTTCTTCAGCCTGAAGATAGTCAAAATCTTTCTTCAGATCAGCGGCTTTGGCTGATACCTCATATTTCTGTCCGAAAGGATCAACACCTAAAGCTTTGTACTGTTCAAGCTTTTCTCTTCTGTGCTGTTCCTGATCGTTGAGCTGCTGTTGATAGTTTTCATTTTCAGCAACTGGCTTTTGATTCTTGTTTTCTTCCATTTAATTTTCCTCCAAGAAGGTACATACAAACATAAATATTATAATTAAATATAATAAAAATACTAGCTTAAGCGGTTATTTAACTATATTTTCCGCATCAGTTCCGGCTAAGAAATCCTGAAGATAGTCATCATAATTGATTATCAGCCTAGTAGGCTTACCTAATTTCATATTGGTTTTGGAATTGAGAACCGAACTGATTTCACTCTTGCCAGCCTCATTATTTTTTTCATCCGGAACAACCAAATCAAAAATCAGGCGGTCACAGCAGGAATCCTTAACTAATCGGAATTCATGGAAGGAGAACTCACCCGGCATTTCTTTGAGTCCTTCCTGAATCATGGATTTGTATTTTTCGGTATCCGGATCATCATAGCTGACTGGATCAAGATGAACAGTCAAACAGATAGCTAACTCTTCATTCACTTCTTTTTCAATGGCATCACTGACTTCATGAGCCTCAACTAAAGGAAGCTTAGAATCAACTTCAATATGAATGACGGCATAGGAGATTTTTCCGTAAGTATGAATAAAAAGATCATGCATGCCTAAGACCAGCTTATATTTTTTGACAATGCTGACAATTCCATCAATTACATCTTTATCAGGCTTTTGTCCAATAAGAATATCAATACTTTCACGGAGAATGCCAATACCGGAAGTAATAACTAAGATGGCAACTGCAATTGTGAAGAAACAATCGACTGAAAATCCGGTAAACCAAGTAATAACAACACCAACAATAACAAGAATTGTTGAGATAACATCATTACGGCTGTCTTTGCTTAAAGCCAACAGCTGAAGCGAATCAATTCTCTTTCCTAAAGAATGATAAAGAAGTGACTGAAGCAGTTTGATTCCAACTGCCATAGCCAAAATAACGATAGTAACAATAAGCTTTGTATAGTCTTTATTTCCTTCCGCAGTCAAAAAAGAAGAATCAATGACGGGATGACCAGAAGAAGAAACCGACTGAATAAAGGCAACCAGATCAAGAATACCCTGATAACCCATAACAAATCCCAAACCGATAATGACACAGGAAATAATCAAAGCTGCAATATCTTCAATACGCTGATGGCCGAAAGGATGTTCTCTGTCAGGTTTCTTGCCTGCCAGTTTGAATCCAAAAAGAGAAATAGTATTATTGCCAAAATCCGAAAGGTTGTTGACGGAGTCAGCAATAATTGAGAACATTCCTAAAATAATACCGATGATGATTTTTGAAAGAAAAAGAAACAGATTAGTGAACAATCCAAAAAAAGAACCTAGCAAGCCATAGTTCTTTCTGACAGTTTCGTTTTTTGTATTTTTGTAATCTTTAACAAATATTTTTAATAAAAGGTCGGTCATAAAAATTCTCCGGTTCAAGCATTATAATTCTTTTTTAAAGAATATTGATGAGTTTTCTCTCTTAAAGTTTATAATATCTTTGCTATGAAAACAAATAAATACCGAAATATCGCTCAGCAGATGTCACAAGAACTTCTGCTAAATATCAATAAAGTCATCAAAGACCTGTCTTTTCTTCTTTCCTACAAGAGTGAATTCTTAGGAAAAGATGCCTTAAGCGAAGATGAGAGAATCAATGATGAGGCTTCTCAGAGAGTCTTCTCTTCCCATGCCGCCATTTATCCGCTTCTGCTCTCAGTAACTGAGCCATCAGTCATCGAAGAAGTCTTAATCAATTCCGAGATAGCCACTGAGCCTCTGATTGAAGAAATCCTGACTCTGTATGAATTCCGAAAAGAAAGTCTTAATCCCTCCATGCCATTATTTGATATTCATGGAATGGATAAAGATTCCTTCACTGATTCCGTCGAAATCTTCATGCAGAGAATTCTCTTCTGCTTCCGACTTCATTACTGGATCAATGATATTCAGGATGGAATTCAGGAATATGGTGAGGAATGCTATCTTGTCTCTGATCAAGAAGATGAAGCTGACTTAGAAAAAGAAAAAGAAGGACTGTTCCTTGCTCCTGAGGAGATGGATGTTCCATCCTGTGCCAAAGAACTGATAAACTATCTTTCCCAAATCAATGATGAAGATGATGAAGATGAATATGATGACAAAGTAGCCTTATTAAGCCTGATTAATGAAATTGCAAAAAAATAACCGGAGGTAAATGCGATGTATTACAGTAATTATGATCTTGAAGTCTCAACTATCGAAGAAGCCAAAAAGAAACTGACTAACAGTTATGCCTGTTTTATGGATTCAGTAGCCAAATTCGTCACTATCGCTGATTTTTATGAAAATCCTGAAAACGAAGGCAAAATGCTCACCCATGAGTTCCGTGACAATTATTTAAAGAACTATGCCAAATTAAAGGAAAGCTCAGTCGATGACATCGGATATATGATGGCTGATCATGCTGCATTATATATCGAATACATTGAAGACATCAAAGAAAATCTAACTGCCTACAATGAAATCATCAAAGGTCAGGATGAAACTCTTTCTGAATATGACAGAATCTGTGATCTTCTTGCCATCAAGGATGAATTCACTGATTTAGGACGTGATCTGAACAAGGCTAACCGCATTATCGGCAATGACAGAAGACTTGATACTCATAAGAATGATCCTGAATACGATATTCAGGCTCAGCTCCTCTGTTTCGAGAATCCTGAACTGGAAGCCATCAAAAAGGAAGCCAGAGAAGCCAAAGCCAAATTAAAGGCTGAGGAAGAAGCCGAATATCAGAGAAGATACGCTCAGGATAATGAATACGATGACGAAGCTGAAGAAACAACTGAAGAAGAAAAAGCTGAGACTGAAGAAGAAAAAGCTCCTATCGAAGAAGAAGTTCCTTCTCAGGAAGAAGACGTTAAGGCTGAAGAAACAACTCCAGTTACTGAAGATTAAGTCTCTAGAGATGTAAGAGCAATAAAGGAATAAACATAATATGACAATTGATGAATTAAAAAAGTCTGTCGAAATTCTTAAATCTGAAGGCTGGACCGAGGGAGAAGTCCTTGGTTCGTTCTACGCCATGTTTCAGGACGGCAAAGTCAACCTGAATGAATTCGAAGCTATGTGTGCTGTCATCGGCTACGAACTTACCGATGAATTTAAAAAGATGAGTCCCGAAGATCAAAGAACCAAGGGATACTATGAAAATGATGAGGAAGAGACTAAAACCGAAGTCACCGAAAAAGAAGATTAGAGCAGTAACTAGATAATCAGTATTCTTTCATACTTTCAAGAATGACTCTTGAAAGATGTAATCCGCTAATAACATCCTTCCTAATAGGGAGGATGTTTTTCTTCATCTGTAAATACTCAGAAACACTAACCTTAGAAAGCAGGGGAGCAATATCATTCAAAGAATTGACAGCTATACCAATTCTATTATCAATTACAAAATCGGCAATTGAACTTCCACTCCAGACAATGACTGGTTTCCCTGTTGCCATATATAATCCAAACTTATGAGAAGTATTGATTTTTAAATACTTTCCGAAATTTCCGGTACATCCTGAAGATCCGTTTCCATCCCAGACCAGACCGAATTTTCCATCCAGGACTTTTACTAATTCCTGAGGATTGAATTCTCCCTTGAATGATCCTTTATATGTTTCTTTCATTCCTTTTCCATAAAGATTTAATCCGCTGGAAATAAGTTCGGAAGGAATTTGAGAAATAAAACTCGACTTTGCCAAATTTCCAGCAAAACAAATCAAAGCCTGATTATTGTTATTTTCAATATCCTCAGTCAGATAATCCCAATACCGGTAATTGACCTTTCTGATTTTATTGCTGACTCTTAAATCCTGACTTAAGGCTTCATCCATTTCACTTGAAGCTGAAATCAGGCAGTAAGCCATATCAAGACAGGCTGAATCAACCATATTCAGAAGCATGTTCTGAAATCTCACGCCATCCAAATCATGAATAAAGAAAATGACTTTCACCCCTTTGGTTCTGGCATAAGAGACAATCTTAGAATAGCCTGCAAATTTTATAGCAAAAGGAAAATCCATAAACAGGAAATCCGAATCATGACAGCGTTTATCTAGGGCATCAATGACGATATCAATGTAATCACCCAATACTTTGGTATTCGAAGCAAAATATTTGACTTTGCGGTCATCAAGATCAATCTTCTTGTCTAACAGAGGCTGAAAACCAAGATTCTGATAGATTTTATGCAGATCATCCCTTGATTTGTTGAGAGCATTGAATCCGGTACCGGAAATATGAAAATCCGGAATATAGAAAACTGCCATTTATTTCACTCCGTTATTTTCCAGATAGAAATACTTGATATTCTCTTCAGGCTTCTTTAAAGCTGGATAAAGTTTAAGATAGACTTTCTTATAAAGCTTATCATAGATAGCTGAATTATTCGGGTCAGGAAGAATTCTAGTCGGTTCCTTCACCATATTCTTTACAGCTTCTTCCGGAGTCTTATAAGTGCCATTAGCCAGATATCCTGACATAGCAGCTCCTAAAGAGGAACACTGACTGGAAGCAGATTTCCTGACCTCGATTCCGAAAACGTCGGCAATGATATGAAGAATAACTTCTGATCCGCTGCCACCGCCGGAAACAACAATATAATCAGGCTTCTTATGTGTCTTTTTCATAATAGCATCCAAAGCCTCACGGAGAGCAAAAGCAATACCTTCAAGGATTGCCCGATAGATATGATATTTAGTATGAATAGCACTGAATCCGACTATTGAGCCTTTGGAATTAGGTCTTGATAATCCCGGACCCCAATAAGGCTGAAGAACCAAGCCATCACTTCCTGGCTTGATATCAAGAATCTTTGAATCCAGGTATTGTTCGATGGTCATCTTAGCTAGCTTTGCTTCTTTACGTTCGGCACTAGCAAATTCACGGATAAACCATCTGATCATCCATAATCCATGATAAATCTGGACTTCCAGATTATAAGCACCCTTGTATGGTGCCTGATAAGATGGAAGGAAGGCTTCTGGCTCAGAATACTTTTGATCAACAACATCAATAGTGCAGGCTGTTCCTAAAGAAATAGAGGCAACTGACTTATCCACACAGCCATTTCCAAAAGTTTCACAAGCCTTATCACTAGCTGAGGCATAAACCGGCAAACCTTCCGGAATTCCGGAAAGAGCAGAGAACTCTGATGAAACCTTGCCAATCACATCACCAACTCGAACTAAAGGAATTAAAGCAGAATACGGAATTCCGAAGACATCATATTTAGGATGTCCTTTAAAGAACCATTTGCTATGAGCAAAATCAATCGGATAATGTCCGACACAGTCAGCCGAGGAAACAGTAAGGTTTCCGGTGATGCAGTAATTGAAATAGGCGCCGAAGGTACAATAATGTTTCATTCTTGCCCAATTGTCAGGCTCATTCTCCATCAGCCACCAGGTTGGTGTTCTCTCTGCATTGAACTTAACGGTATCCAACATTCCGATAACCGAGAATAAGGCTTTCTCATACCACTTGAAATTACGATTATGAAGCAGAGTCACTCGCTGATCCAACCAAAGAATTGCATTTCTGATTGGCTTATTGTTTTCATCCAGAATAACAGATGAATCACGGAAATCAACAACAACCATTCCTGATATTGTACTGAAAACAGTAGGATTTTCTTCCTTGATTGACTTAGTAGTCAGACAAAGTTCTTCCATATAATAGTCAATATTTTGTTCAGCATAGCCCTCACGAGGTGAGAAAAAAGGTTCCTCATATTGAACTTGCTTGAATACCAGAGTATTGCCAGAAGGATCAATAATCGACGTTCTGAGTGACTGGGTTCCTATGTCAACTACCAATAGATTCTTTTCCATAAATAATTCCTCCGAAAAGAGAAGACCATAAATTATTATCATTATAAGACAATTTTGCCATAATGATAATACCTTCTTTCGGAAACAGGAGAAAAATACGGAAAAACATTTTTAAAAATCTTTAAGTGTTTGTTATCTACACACAACGTAAATCTCCTCAAAAATCTATATTTTTATAAAAATAAAAATAGCTGCCCAGCCTCAGTTGACTGAGGCCTGACAGCTTAATAATTTAGGCTTTCTTATATCTTTCTTTAAGATTATGACAAATCTGCTTTAGATAAACATTGTAGAAAATAACAAAATTAATAATAATATAAACGACAGTCAAACAAATAGCGGGAATCAACTCTGTTTCTACACCATAATATCCATCAGGGGAAGGAACATATTTGCAAGTAAAGTACGAGCAAAGAGTGAAGGCACCGGCAAATAGAAGATTAACACCAATGAAAATGATAGGCATAAGCCAAGATTTAAATGGCTTATAACGAATCTGCGTATAGATAATCATTCCTAACGAAACTACAGCCATAATCATGAAGAAAAGTATAATATATGACCAAATCTTGGCCGGAAATTCATCAACAAACCAATAGCCCATTGGAATCTGTTGAGCAAACACCCCAAAAATCAAGATATTTGTAACCAAAAGCTCATAACTGAGAACGACCCATGAAAGCTGCTGGGCGGAACATCTTTCAAATAATCCTTCATTTAGAAATTGACGTCCATATTCTTTATTAAAAATATTTTTCATATTAATGTATATACCCCCTTACATGAAAACCATGTCCATTGAAGTCCCATCTTGAGTCCTTTATTCTGAGAACCAGCAAGAATAATGTTTGCCAATATTGTTATTAAAATTGCAGCAAAGAATATTACAATAATTCCAACAATCCATCCGGCAGCACCAATTGAAAACAATGACAAAAATCCCCCACTCAACTTGGATAAAAAATAAGACACATTTGGCAGACTAGCAACACTCAAAATTTGCCCTGCAGAATCAGCTACATCAAGAGCTCTTTGATAGAACCAAATACAATCTTTTGCGGAAACATTCAGTCCCCAGAAGCTACCTGATGATTGAGTGTTGGAAACAGAATAAGTTTGAACTGATTGACTAGTTCCCGAAACACCTGGATTCGGAGTCACAATACCTGGATTTGGGGTAATTACTCCTGGATTCAATGTCGCAGTTTCATCTATTTCTTTTATTCCAGATGAAAAACCCGGATTTTGAATTGTAACAGCAAACAGATCACTCATTAAAGAATCATTTTTTGACAAAGGTGATTCATTATCACAATCAAATATAGGATCAGCAATTCCAAGATCCGTTGCAAAATTCATTGCCAACTGAACACTTCCCTGCTCTTCTTTAACAAAATAAGTCAATAATTTTTCTTGGTAATCATTTATTGCCGCAACAGAATCCAACTGATAAGGCAAACTTTCAGTTTTTAAAAAACTGCTAGAAAAAGCTCGTTATGTTTCCTGCTGTGAGCTAACAATCTAATTAGCCACAGAAGCAGTACCAGAGGCCTGAAAAGTCGTTGCAAGACTTAAGGCTACGCAAATAAACTCAAGCATAATTTTTGTCCTTTCTTTAACCAATCAATCTAGATTTTTGATTTGGTGTAATGATAAACAATATTATGTTCATATTCAACTTTTTTAAGAGACGATTTTAAGGAAATTTGACAAAAAATTTAAATTTAATTTAAGAAATAGAGGTTTTTAACTGTTTTTTTTTTTTTATTGTAAGTAAACAACAAAATACACTTTTGTAACCGCTTTCAAGTAATAATTAAATTTTCTTTGTTTCTTTTCTTTAGCGATATTTATAAATACTACGTACTTTTATTAAAATTAAATACGATTTTTCATTGATTTTACAACCTTATGTAGTAAAATATTCTTTGGCTAATTGTGAACTACACCCCGGTAAGGTTACAGTTTGCTCAAGATACAAGAAAGGATATTTGACAAATGCAACGTCAAACAACAATTTACAAGAAGTCTGATGTAACCAAAAAATGGTTCGTCGTCGATGCTTCTGATAAGCCCCTTGGTCGATTAGCCTCCGAGATCGCAATCATCCTTATGGGAAAAAACAAGCCGGAGTATACTCCGAACTTCGATTGCGGTGACTTCGTTATCGTCGTCAATTGTTCGAAGGTTTGGTTGACTGGTAATAAGCTTACCCAGAAGATGTACTATGACAACAAGTCTGGTACTTACGGTGGTCTTAGAACTAGACAGGCAAAAGTGATGAAGGAGAAGTATTCTACTGAAATGGTCAGAAGAGCTGTATGGGGTATGCTTCCCAAGGGTTCCTTAGGAAAGCAGATGGTCAGAAAACTCTATGTCTATGAAGGCGCTGAACATGAAAAGCAGGATAAAAAGCCGATCGAAGTCGAGCTGACTGCTAAGAGGGAGAAGTAATCATGGCAAACACTAAAACTGACAAACTGATTTACTCAGCTGTTGGAAGAAGAAAATCTTCTGTTGCCAGAGTCTTCGTTACTCCTGGTACAGGTGAAATCATCATCAACGGCAAAAAGATCGATGAGTATTTACCTCACAAGACTTTAGTTCTTGATGCTACCCAGCCTTTACAGGTTACTAGCACTGAAGGAAAGTATGATGTGAAGGCCAATATCGTCGGTGGTGGTTATTCCGGTCAGGCCGGAGCCTTAAGATTAGGTATCGCAAGATCCTTAGTCAAAGCCAACCCTGATTTCCGCGCTGCTCTCAGAGCTGCTGGTCTCTTAACTGTAGATTCCAGAGTTGTCGAGAGAAAGAAGTACGGTTTCAGAAAAGCTAGAAAATCTGGTCAGTTCTCCAAGCGTTAATCCGCTTGTTGGACAAAAAGTCTACTTCAAATCA
>JBAXZU010000003.1:0-33647 GCA_041670225.1 Bacilli bacterium
AAAAATAATGATTGGGGATATATTGATAAAAGTTTAAAAAAAATATTTAGAATAATATTAATTGGCTGCCGCTTTTAACGGCAGCCAATATTTAATTTTTACTTCTTTTCAGGCTTTCCTAAAAGCTTAAACATATTAGCCTTATAGACTTCGACACCAGGCTGATTGAAGGGATTAACACCGAGAAGATAAGCCGAGAAAGCACAGGCACGGAAGAAGAAATAGAAGAGATTTCCCAAGTTATAAGGTGTCATCATATCAATCTCAATAATATTGGCAGGAGTATGACCGGAGGTATGAGCATCAAGAGTAGCTTCATAAGCCTTATCATTAATGAAGGAAAGACTATTACCACTTAAATAATTGAGATTATCAAGATTTTCTTCATCGTAGGGAACAACCACATCGTGTCTGGCATGCTTGGTTCTGATGATGGTTTCAAACAGACAGGGAGTACCCTGCTGAATGAACTGACCCATAGAATGAAGATCAGTAGTGAAGATACCGGATGAACAGAGCAAAGCCTGATTTTCCTTACCTTCAGATTCATCGAATAACTGCTTAAGCCATTCTTCAATCATCTTGAAGTGTGGTTCATAAGATACAAACATTTCACTGGTGAATCTTTCTTCAAGATTCAGAAGATAGCGGGTTGCACCATATAAGTAAGCGGGATTTTTGTGATAATCATTATCAGAATAATCCTTTTCACCATCACGGACACCTTTGAGGAATTCGCGAATATTGATATTGGCACAGGCAATAGGAAGAAGTCCGACAGGAGTGATAACTGAGAATCTGCCACCTACATCATTTGGAATGACGTAAGTAGAATATCCTTCAGCCTTGGCTTCCTGAATCAAGGCACCACGGCATTTATCAGTGGTGGCATAGATGGCTTTAGCTAAATATTCACGTCCATAATTACGGACGAGGAGTTCTTTGGCAAGACGGAAGGCAACACTTGGTTCAGTGGTGGTTCCGGATTTGGAAATAACGTTAATAGCAAACTTCTTATTTTCCAAACGCTTAAGTACCTGGTGAGTGTAACAGGCAGAAAGGGAATTACCTAAATAGTAAATTTCAAATTTATCATCAGGATATAAACCATTGATGGCATCGATGACAGCTCTGGCACCTAAATAAGATCCACCAATACCGATAACAACCAGAGCCTCAAAATTTTCTCTGATGTATTTGGCATCGTTTTCAATTTTCTCAATGGTATCTTCGGGAAGAGCCGTAGCATAATCCAACCATCCAAGAAAATCAGCACCAGCACCATTCTTGTGTTCAATAAGAGAAGCAACTTCGCCTGCCTTCTTATCAATAACGGACCAATCAAGAATATCGAATTGTTTACCTACTGAGTAGAACTTCACCATATGCGGTTCCCCCTCCTAAAAAATATTTTCGGAAGCCTTAGTATACACTAAAACATAAGCAGTAATAAATAGTTGTAAGCATTTTCAGGATATTTTTTTATTTTTTTAAACTTCATTTTTTTATATCCGAAAATTGTTTCATTAATATCACTATTTATCACCCATGATTGCCTTAAGAATCTTCAAGTCAGACATGGAAGTAACCTTGAAATTCAGAGCATCACCAATAACAGTTTTGCATTTAAGTCCTTGAACAACCGCTTTTTTGAAATCATCTGTATCATTTTGGTCATACCCATTTTCATAAATTTCCAGTAATTTCCGATAATCAAAAACCTGTGGAGTTTGAACTAAAAAAAGGTCTTTTCTATCAAGATAGTTTATTCCGGAGTCAGTCTTTTTCAGGATTGAATCTTGCAAAGGAATGACCGGAGTAAGAGCCTCAGCATCTTGACATTCCTTTTCAAGGCTGATAAAGAAATCCGAGGTGATAAGAACTCGGTCAGCATCATGAATAAAAATTCTAAAATCATCAGCTTCGCTTTTTAAAACCATAAGAGCTTTTTGTACTGATTCGTTACGGCTATTTCCACCAGCAATTATGTCAAACGAAGGAAGTCCGTTCTTAAAAAGCATTTGTTTTACCAATGGAATGTCCTCGGAATTTGTAACTAAAATAATTTTTGAAAACACTTGGCTTTGAATAGCTTGCTTCAATGGAAAAACAAACATCTCAGTCCCATTGATCTGATAAAACTGTTTTTTTACCTTAATTGCTGAATATAGCCGCAAGCCTTCACCGGCTAATAATAAAACCAAAATATTTTTCATATATATCATTTTAAATTTTAACACACAAGGAGTTAATGTCATCCATACTTTTTCAAAAAAACGAATCAGACAATAATTACAAAAAACCGGACTAAAAATTCATCGTTTGCCAAATACGATTTCTAAGGTGCTATAGTTAACAATGATTGAAAAGCAAATCAATTAAAAGTATGATATATTTACCTAAAATCCATTGTTGATTTTAGCAATAAGTATCGGAGAAAAATAATGAATAAAACAACAATTATCTGGATTGTCTGCATCGTTGCGGCTCTGCTCATCGCCTGGCTGATTTCCTTCCTTGTCATCATTCAATTAATGAAAAAAGCCCAGAAGAAAGCTTTTGCGGCTTTAGATGAATTAGTCCCCTATGAAAGAGAACGGTATGAGGCTGTCAAAAAAGCATTTAACCAAATAATCGATGAAAGAAGAATGCAGAAAGACAATCAGATGTATGCGCTCTGTACCGAACAGGAAAAAATCCTTGCCGGAGACAGAATAGACATGTCAACCTTGAAAGCTCAGAATGATTTCATGATTCTTTATCTCCATAAATTCATCAAAGAAAAGAAGCTTCGGATGAAAGAACCCTTCTCAACAATTGATACAGATTTGGACAAATACACCTTCATTGATCCTTCCAGCAAAGATTCACCATACCGTAGCTACAATAATGTAGCTCTGAAATACAATTCCTATATGGGCATGATGTTAGTGTCTAACTATGCTAGCCGTAAAGGCTATCCTAAGGCACCTATTCTCTAGTCTGATACGTGAATCATTAATTAAGGAGGAAATATTCATGATTCTGTTTATTGATACTGCCGACATTAAAGAAATTGAAGAAGCTTCAACCTGGGGCTACGTAAAAGGTGTAACAACCAACCCATCTTTGATAGCTAAGGTTGGTCTCACTCAGAAAGAAGTAATAACAAAAATCACTAAACTGATTGATGGCCCAATCTCAGCTGAAGTCACTGCATCTGATTATGAGGGAATGATGTCTCAGGCTCATGAGCTGTTTCAAATTGACCCAAAACATATTGTCATCAAGCTTCCAATGACACAGCCTGGACTTCAGGCTGCCAACAGTCTTTACAAGGAAAACATTCCTACCAATGTCACCCTCTGCTTTTCAGCTAGTCAGGCTCTCTTAGCCATGGAAAATCATGCCACCTACGTTTCACCGTTTTTAGGAAGACTGGATGATGCCGGTCAGGATAGCATCAGTCTTATTTCTGATATTATGCAGATCAAGAAGAATTACGGCTACGATACCAAGATTATCTGTGCTTCTATCCGCAATGTCTCACATATTGATTCATGCGCTCTTTTAGGAGCCGATATTGCAACTGTACCCTATAAGGTTATAAAGCAGCTGATCAAGAATCCGTTAACCGATGCCGGCTTAAAAACCTTTGAGGCCGATGCTCAGAAAACTGCTGAACTTTCTAAAAAATAAATCTGCTAATAGTTAAAAAATACTGGCTGAACTTTTGTTCAGCCTTTTTTGTTTCTAATCAAAAAATCAAGCCGAATAGATTATTAAGAATAATGATTTCTAATAATAGATAAAATCAGTATAATTAAATAAGATATTTGAATCCATCAATATCCGGAAAACAAAAAGAGGAGAACCGCATGTCAAGAATTGCCTTAGGGTTAATGAGAATAGGTGAAATGAGTGTTGAAGAAGTCGAGGGCCTCATCAATCATGCCTTAGATACGGGAGTTAAAATATTTGATTTGGCTGATATCTATGGTGACGGAGCTTCCGAAGAATTATTAGGAAAAGTCTTAAAGAAAAATCCAGCTTTAAGAGAAAAAATGTACATCCAAAGCAAATGCGGAATTTGTAAGGATACAATCGGATATGACTTAAGCTGTGACAATATCATTTATCGGGTAAAGGCTTCCTTAACTAGATTAGGTATTAGTTATTTAGATTGCCTCTTCCTTCATAGACCAGATGTCTTCATGGATAATGAAGAAGTTGCTAAAGCAATTAATTACCTCTTAGATAACAAATTTATAAAAGAATTTGCTGTTTCAAATTTCTCGTCATCCGAAATTAAATATTTACAGAAAAAGCTTCCCTGCCCAATTAAATTTAATCAAATTCAATTAGGAATCGGAAACACTTCCGTTATTGATCAGGTATTCAATGTGGGATTATCATCAAAATTTATTTCTAAAGAAGCTGATGACCTCTTTTTCTTCCTGAAAGAAGAGAATATTGCTATTCAATGCTGGAGTCCATTTTTAGTCGGATTCTTTGAAGGCTCAATCTTTGACAAAGAAAAATATCCCAAAATATCTAACGCCTTAGAACACTTCGCAGTCAAATATAACACCTCCTTAGCCGCAATAGCTGTAAGTTTTCTTTTAAGAATCACTCCATCATTGATGGTTGTCATCGGATCTACCAATTTCAATCATATGGACCAGGCTCTTGAAGGTGAAAAGATCACTCTTTCCCGCCAGGACTGGTATTCTCTCTATTCCGAGGCCGGACATTTTCTCCCTTAAATCCGTTAAAACTCTTTAGTCACAAAAATAATTTGAATGAAATCTCCGAATTTGATTTCAGTCTTTTCATTTTTTAAAAAAAATACCAAATTATTAGTAATAAAAAAAAGGACCTTTCGGTCCGCATTTAAGCATAAGTAGAATAATCAGCGGCATTCAGTACCGACTTACCAGAAGTCAGCACGTAATCAATAAGAATATCAGGAACAACCCAGTCAGAAGAACCATTCTTTTTAAGGCTTACCCAATCATCCCTATCAATATTCTTTCTAGTGAAATAAGTAGATTCATAACAGTAATCGATAGCAACAATATCATACATGGCACTAGAATTAACCGTCTTATCATCTGAAGTAGCATAACAGTAATTGGAAGTAAGATTAGTTCTACCGCTTAAGTTACTGCCGATAATCGAGCTGATTACTGACCCTTTGATATTCTGAACAATCCTGACTTTATTATCAAACGGAGTGGCTTTAAAAAGCTTAGCCCTAGTCAATTCGCCCTGAGCAACCGAATCACGAATCCCTCCCTGATTTTGAATAGCAATCATTGGGTTAGTACCCTTCCAGCCTTCCTTCTCAGCCTCATAGAGGAATGATTTAGGAATGAAGCTGTATAATTCGTTATAGCGATTGAACTCAGCATCAATTGATACTCCCAGACCGATATCCTTAGTCTGAACAGCATCATTGGATTCAATCATATTGATGATATCCTGATCAAGGTAGGAATTATCAACGTAATAATCAGCTGAAGTCATGCCGACATATTGATAGTTAACAACCTCTTTTGTCTTAGTATTGAACTTCATCTTTCCATAAGCGCGAGAGTTGCTACTAGCCTGAACAAAAGGAATTCCGGAATATTCCTGGGCTTCAAAGGCATGGGAATGAGCACCAATTATACCTGAGAAGTTATATCCATCATCCTGAACCGAATCAATTATTTTCTTAATATATCCGCCCGAATCATTGATAGAATCATGAACTAAGAAGAAGGTGAAATCACAGTCTTTCATCTTATCAAGTTCGTTTTCAACATAAGAAGCTTCGGCGGAAAAATAGTATTTTTCAATAATGCTAGTCTTAATTGAACTGGTTTCACTAGAACCAATGGCACCTACTATACCAATTTTTACTCCGGAATCAGTAGTGATAATCGTACTTGGTTCAACGAAGCCAACAGGCTTTCTGGTGGAATTTTCAATGATATTACATGCCAGAACCGGAAAATAATCCTTTGACCTTTCAATCATCTGAGTGAGAGTGTCAATACCCCAGTCAAATTCATGGTTTCCTAAAGCCATAGCTTTAACACCCATGGATGAAAGCAAATCCGGGCCTAGATTCTTATCGTAGTAGCCTTCATAACTTCCCTGATAGCTGTCACCACCAGAAACAATTATTGAAGTTTCAGGATCATAATCTGAATCATTCTCAATAGCATACTTAAGTCTGGCAATGCCAACCTCGGTATTACCACTGGCATTATAGGGACTATAGGATCCATGAAGATCATTGAATGAAAAAATCGTAAAATAATCAGGCAATTCCTTTTCGGTGCTGTCCGAAACAGAGATTTCTTCCGGAGAACTATTGCTTACAGAATCACTGACAGCTTCCGAAACAGAAACTTCCGTTGATTCCGTGACTGATGTTTCCTGACTTGCTGAAGAAGAATCCTCAGAAGAAGAAACCGAGTCACTCAAAAAAGAAGAAGGCGAAGTCAGACTACAGGAAGAAAGCAAAAGTGCCAGTGAAAAGAATAAGTAAGTTTTCTTCATATTTACCTCAATAAGAACATGTTGTCAGAACAATTGAACATGGAGTAGCCATCACGGTTATAGACATCTTCACGATTGTAAACAATTTCCTTACCATTGGAATCAACAAAGATTCCACCAGCTTCCTTAACAATCAGGTCAGGGGCACAGGTGTCCCATTCCTTAGTCATCGAAGTATAGCGGACAGAGCAATCCCCTTTTCCGCAGGCTAAATAGTAAGCTTTAATAGAAGCACCCTGATGAATAACCTCTTTGATCATATCCTGATGTTTAGCAACAACATCTTTTTCCCTCTGCGATTCATGAGTCTTGCTGGCTAAATAAATCAGGTCCTTAGTACGGGAAGAGACATGAAGTCTTTCTTCCTTTCCAATCTTGGAGACATAATAGGCGCCCTGACCTTTAACCGCATAACAATAAGAACCATAAAAAGGCATTCCAATAAAAGCCATGATCGGTTTGTGATCCTTAACAAGAGCAATGTTGATACCAAAACAGTCATCATGATTGACAAAATCCTGGGTTCCGTCCAGAGGATCAACAATGAAAACCATGTCTTTAGCAAGTCGTTCCTTATTATCAGCATCTTCTTCACCTAGCCAGGCAATATCAGAGAATTTTGAAAGATGAGATCTGATAATAGCATTAGAACGAAGATCAGCGGTTGTCACCGGAGAATCATCTTCTTTATATTCAACGGCAAAACCTTTTTCATAGATAGCATAAACTTCATCCATTGCCTCTTTTAAGGCAATTTTTATTTCATTGAATATTTCTTCGTACATTATTTTACAGCCTTCATTTGATTGCAATAGGCAAGAACTTCTTTGACTTTGTCAAAATTAGGAAGTCGGCATCCGCTAGCTGAAAAATGACCGCCGCCACCGAAATTGGTAGCAACTTCCTGCATATTATATGATCCATCACCACGGAATTCGACTCGGACAGTGGAATCTTCCTGTTCAACAAAGAAAATCCACATCGGATGATGATCAAGTAAAGCAATAAGTCCGGTTTTTCCACTGGCATCATTGCTGGTAAGACCGATTTTCTGATAATCTTCCTTATGAACAACACAATAAGTGACTTTTCCTTCAAACTCAAAGGAACTATAAATAAAGGCACGATAACGAAGTCCAATTGAAGACTGGGAATATAATTCATTATAAATAGCCTTATAATCGACGCCTAAAGAAATCAGATAGCCGGCGATACGTAAAGTCTCAGGTTCACAGTCAAATTGGAATCTTCCGGTATCAGTGACTAAACCAAGGAAGAAATAAATGGCGGCTGTCTTAGGAACAAATCCGTACCGCTTCAATAAGCACTGAGTCAGAACAAAAGTTGCACTGGGGGCTTCTTCGTCACGATAATTAAGGAAGGGATATCCATCCTTTGAAGCAATATGATGATCAAAGCAGACAATTTCCTTAGCTGTGGAAATACGGGAATCCTCAACTCGATTGAGATCAGATAAATCAACCATTAAAGCTAATGACTCAGAAATCACCTGGTCATCAACTACATCACTAGGTTCAATAAAGCTGGGAAGATATCTAGGATGAGATCCCAGGGCATAAACCTTTTTATCAGGGAAAAGAGAAATAAGCACTTTCTTCATTCCCATGACGGAGCCCACACAATCTCCATCCGGATTCATATGTCCGAAAATAACGATTGAATCATAGCTCTCAATCTTATCAAAAATCTCATTCATGGTCTGTTCTGTGCTTTTCATATTTTCTCCTTTAAGAACAAAAAAGCCCTAAAAAGGGCTTCCTTAAGCTGAAATTGATCAGCAATTAATCATTATCGTCTTCGAAATCATTGACATCAACAGGGTCTTCTTCAGTTTCAGAAAGAAGATCTTTGGTGCTGTCATTGTTTTCTTCAGAATTTTCGCCGTCAGCATCATCACCAGAAGATGTGGACTCAGATTCTATATCATCACTTTCAGAATAAAGATCATTCATATCAACAGCAACTTCATCATATTTCTCGTGTTCTCTTAAAACCCAGGAGTTATTACCTTTGACAGCAAAACGGCCATCCATGGTCAAGGCAGTATAGAACTTGCTGGCTAATTTAAGAAGCTCATCTTCGCTAGTGATTCCAATACGTTCTCCAACTTCAGAAAGTAAGGGGACAAAAGGAGTAGGTTCGGAAACATTTCCATTAGCAGCGAATTTTTCAGTAAGAATCTCGTAAGCGCAATCGACGTATGATTTATCAGACATATTATGTCTCCTTTATTTATTCTTCCAACCTCTTATATAGCATATAAGAGGAGGGTTTTACAAGTATATATTATCAGATTTTCAGCAAACAGATTTATTAGGCTTCTTCTTTTTCGTTTGAAACCATTCTTTCAGGAGCATTGACTCCGATTAAGCCTAAGGAATTCTTTAAAACAATTCGGCAGGCTTCAACAAGACCAAGTCTTTGCTGACTAAGAGCAGCATCCGCATCATCAAGAACACGGCACTTAGAGTAGAATTCATTAATGGCAGCAGCCAATTCATGAACATAGTTTGTGATTTTGTAGGGCTCATTTTCGGCAGTGGCAACAGCGATGACATCCGGATAATTCTTAAGGATAATCATCAGATTCTTTTCACTGTCGTTTGAAAGAAGATTGCTTTGGAAGGAAAGCGGATAGAACTTCTGTCCGTTATTGACAATGCCACAGAGTCTGGCATGAGTATACTGAGCGTAGTAGACAGGATTCTCACTGCCTAACTTTGTAGCCAAGTTGATATCAAAATCCAAATGGGAATTGCCGCTTCGGGAAACAAAGAAATATCTGGCAGCATCGACACCGACTTCTTCAATGAGTTCTTTCATTGAAATCGCATTGCCGGTACGCTTGGACATTTTGAATTCCTCACCGTCTTTAAAGAGACGGACCATCTGAACCAAAGAAACAATCAGACTATCAGGATTATGCCCAAGATCCTTCTGAGAAGATTTCAGACGGGCAACATAACCATGATGATCAGCACCGAAGAGATCAATCAGAAGATCGTATCCTCTTGAGAACTTATCATTATGATAAGCAATATCAGGAAGCAGATAGGTGTAGGAACCATCTGACTTAACTAAGACACGGTCCTTATCATCACCATCTTTTGTAGTATCAAGCCACAAGGCACCATCTTGGCTATAGCAAGAAGGTTTCAAAGCTTCTAAAACTTTTTCAACATCACCCCGATCACGAATAGCTTTTTCAGAAGTATAAACATCCTGATCAACCCTAAACTCGTGTAAGTCTCTCTTAATTCTTTCAAGAAGCTGGGCACCACCGAAGTTTTTAAAATCTTCTAAATGGCTTTCAGGATCAGCAAGATAAGAATCTCCGACCTTATCCTTGAGTAGCTTAGCAATCTCAATAATTTCCGGACCATGATAATCATTATCGCCAAGAGTTCTTTCCTGACCAAATAATTCACAATATCTGACCAATAAGGAATCAGCAAGATGATTCATCTGAACGCCGGCATCATTGACATAGTATTCTCTGGTAACCTCATATCCTGCTTTTTTATATAAGCGGCTGAAGCAATCACCTAAGGCAGCACCACGGGCATGACCCAGATGGAGAGCACCAGTAGGATTAGCGGATACATATTCAATATTGACCTTCTTGCCTTTACCTATTTCCAAATTGCCATAATCATCTTTTTCAGAAACAATTTTATTGATGATTGATCCTAAAGCGTCAGCCTTAAGATAAAAATTCAGGAAGCCAGGCATAGCTGCCTCGAGATGATCAACTCCTTCAAGAGAGAATACCTCAGCAATCTTCTGAGCCAAATCAATCGGCCTCATAGAAAGAGCCTTGGCTTTTCTTAAAGCCAGATTGGAAGCATAATCGCCATGCTCAGGGTTGTTTGAGGGGGTGAGGACAATTTCTTTAACATCAACGGTAGTTCCCAACTCTTCAATTACCTTCTTCAGCTCTTCTTTAATTTGTGTCTGAATATCCATAGTTACCTCGTTATTTAATCAGCAGAAGCTGACAGTAGCATTCAATAGCTTCTTTTCTTCCTACCGGACCGACTCTCTCACCCGTATTAGCATGAACAGCAATTTTGTCAACCGGAAGAGAAAGAATTTCTGAAATGCTTTCTTTAATCAGTTGTTTGTAGTTAGAAAGGCGGGGAGTCTGAGCAACAATATCAATGACGATATTATTAATATCAAATTGCTTCTTCTTCATTTCTTCCAAGGCTTTAAGGACAATCAAGGAAGAATCCATATTTTCAGTGGTCTTAGAATTATCAGGGAAATAGGTACCAATATCTTCTAGCCCTAAAGCTGAGAAAATTGCCTGAGCTATGCTATGATAAACCAAATCCCCATCAGAATGGGCTTCAGTCATCACTTCCGCTGGAATCTCAACGCCACCAAGAAGAATGCTTTTACCTTCTTTGAGGCGGTGGATATCATAACCAAAACCAGTGCGTAGTTCCATATTTACTTTTTGGCGGCTGCGCTTCTTATATAGAGACAATCGCCATCCTTAACAATGTAATCCTTGCCGACAGTCATATACTTTCCGGCAGCCTTGATTCCTTCTTCTGACCCATAGGTATGCAAATCATCGAAAGAATAGACTTCAGCCTTAAGGAAGCACTTTTGGAAATCAGAATGAATGACACCGGCACATTCAGGGGCAGTCATTCCGTCTTTGAAAGTCCAGGCTCTGACTTCATCCGGACCGCAGGTGAAGAAGGTTCTCAGTCCTAAAATCTGATATCCAGCCATGGTGATTTTGTCTAAACCAGTAAGATTGGTTCCTAAGGAGCTCAGATAATCAGCTCTGTCAGCTGGAGAAACACGGGAAAGTTCCTCTTCAACTAAGGCAGAAACCGGAATGCACTGATTATCACTAGCCTTAGCAAAAGCATCTAAAGCCGCAAAGAACTTATTTGACATTGGGTCAGCATAGCTTCCCTCATCAACATTTCCGACATAAATGACCGGCTTTAAGGTAATTAAATTGAAGTTTCTGACAATATCTCTTTCTTCGATTGAAAGAGTGGGGAGAACGGATCTAGCCATTTTTTCTTCCTGAAGAGCTTCAAGAAGTTTTTTGATGGCAGCCACTTCCATGAGTTTTTCTTTATCCTTAGTCATGATTGCCATACGCTCAATCTTTTCTTTTCTCTTATTGAGGACATCAATATCAGAAAGAATAAGTTCGAGATTAACTTCGGTAGCATCAGAAACCGGATCGACTGGTCTGCCGTTATAAGAAATAATATCGGAATCCTCAAAGCATCTGACAACATGAATAATTGCATCAGTTGAACGGATATCGCCTAAAAACTGATTACCAAGGCCTTCACCTTTACTGGCACCCTTAACAAGACCGGCAATGTCAGTGAATTCAAAGGTAGCACGGACTTGCTTTTTGGGTGAAAAGACTGAAACAAGTTCATCGAAACGGGCATCCTTCACCTCAACCACGCCAGTATTTGGCTTAATAGTTGCGAATGGATAGTTTTCAGCTAAAATGTTGCTATTAGTGATAGCATTGAAGAGTGTTGATTTTCCAACATTCGGAAGTCCGACAATACCTGCAGTTAAACTCATTTTGATTTCTTCCTTTAAGATTAATTATTAAATTTGCCGTAAATAAAAATTACAGCACTAAATATTATAATAAATATTATTTATTATTCAAAGTCTATTTACTAGATAATATATATTTATTACCGCTTTTTTGGTGAAAAAATATAATAATTAGCCAATCAGGATAATTATCAGTGTTTTTCAAAAATCACATTTTTCGAAAATAAAAGCAGTTTAGAACTCTTTCTTGGCTCTAAATCTGATGAAAATGCGTGGGTCAAAGAAACAACTTTAATATTTTAGGTGAAAGTTTAAACAATTAAAAAAGACTGCTAATAATCAAATTAGCAGTCTAATCAATCATGTTATTATTAAAAACTAATCAGAAACGTAAATAGTAGAATCAACATCAGGAAGAATGGTGGAAATAATAGTTCCGTTTTCTAATTTCAGAACTTTGCCAGTTCCGACAACGGCTTCAATTCTATCAGAGAATTTACGGTATTCAGAAGAAGGAATAACGTAGCAGGAACCAATATCAGAAGAATCAGCAGCTTTCTTAAATGAAAGCTTGATAGCTTTAGTCATCTTACGATATAAAGACATGGTAGGACGGCTGAGAGAGGAAACTGATCCAACAGTCTGACTGATAGAAGAAGTAAGAGCCTTATCAGAATAAAGGCCATCATAGATATAAGTCAATTCAGAGACAGTAAGATCATTCTTGAAGTTATCGGAAAGAGTATCAGCGGAGATGATATCGGAATCAGCATAATAGCCGACAATATCATTAACGCCAGCTAACTGAGTATTAGCAGCAGAATAGGTTGAAACGGTAAGCTTGGCTTTTTCCTTAATAGCTAAATGCAAGACAAGACTATCTTCGGACATCAATAACGAATTATAAGCTTTGGATTCGTTATTTTCATCAATATAAGAATATCCCAGAACTACTAAAGAATCATCAGTGATTTTGTCTTTGAATGAATCAAGAGCAGCAGTGATGTCGTCACCACTCTTAAATGATTTGATAACTGAATCAGAAACCTTTGTTCCGGTATAATCACTTGGATAATCGCACTTCAAGGTCAGAACAGGATTAATATCCCAGGCAGCTACAAGAATAATATCTTCAGCCAGAGTTGTTTTGCCAAAGTCAAATCTTTCTCCGTTGACATCATACTCGACAAAAGTAGAATCTTCTTTGGTAGGAAGATAGTCATCAAGAACAGATTCGGGAATGACATCACCGAAATAATAGTTTCCGGTCAGTTCAACAGCCTGAGAATTACCATTAATGGTTCCGCCATTAGGATCAAACGTAACGGACAGTTTATCAGACCATTTAAGGTAAAGATCAATATCAGTATCGAAGACAAGGTTGTTAAGGAAAGCAAGATTAGATAACTCCTCATCAAAGAAGATACCACCAAGTTTCTTATTGTTATAGAAAATGCCTGATCCATCAGTAGGGTATTTGACCGATAATCTTTCTTCTAATCCAGCACAAATTCCGGCCTGTAAGGTCTCATTTCTAGCTTGGTATTTATAATCTTCAATACCATCAAGATTAAAATGAATTGTGACAGTAGGATCTTCTTCCCACTTGGCATGAAGAGTGAAATCAGTGCCTGAAACAAAGGTCATGGAATCCATGGACTCAAAAGCCTGATCAAAACGATACTCGCCTTGTTCCTTGGAGGAATCAACGGTGTAATACTCAATTCCGCCTTCAGCCTCTTCAACTTTAGCTAACGGATAATCGATATACCAATATTCAAAGGACTTATGTTCGCAGGTGGCTGTCGGTAAATAATCGACACTGGCAATATCCTTATTAATATATCCGCTTAATTTTTTATCAGTGAGAGAAAAGTCTCCAGTCTCACCTAACTTAGGTTCAACTAAAGTGCCGTCAGTACAATTCAAGTCAAAATTAATTGTGGCTAAAGGCTCAAAATAAGCATAAAGAGTATCGGTTCCATAAGGATAATAGTAATACTCCTCATTATCTTCGTTAACTAGCTTAGTGATAGCACGATAATTGCCTTGAGAGTCTTTTTCTCTCCAGCCGACAAAATAGTAGCCATCCTTAGCAGCACCTGGAAAAGCCGTTTTTATCGGACTTCCAGAAACACCTTCGAGATAGTTGGTTTCAAATGAGGTGTTGGTGAAAGTTCCTCCGTTCTTCTCAAAAATAATTTTTCCTTTTTGTTCTGTCTGGCATCCAGTGAGAACAAGAGAAAGTAATGGTAAAGCAATCAATGATTTTGCACTTAATCTTTTCATTATTGTCTCCTCCTGTTTGTTTTTTTATAAAGCCGGAGCCAAAAGGCTCCGGACAGCTAACTAATGACGATTGTGGTTGAAACCGCCCTTATTGAAAGGCTTTCTTTCTCTTTCGGGACGTTCAACATAACCTTCAGGTTTAGGAAGGAATTCTCTATGAGAGATATCAACTCTTCCCTGTTCATCAATTCCAGTGATGATAACCTTGAGGGTGTCTCCTAATTTGCAGACATCTTCAACTTTTTCGACACGGTTCCAATCAAGCTTGGAGATATGGCATAAGGCATCAGTGTTGCCATAGAGTCTGATAAAGGCTCCATAAGTTTCAATTCTGACAACCTTTCCATCATAGACTTCACCAACAGCAGGAACCTTGGCAATAGACATGATAGCATCATAAGCTTTCTCGATCATATCCTTATGGACGGAATAGAGAATAACTCTTCCATCATCATTGATGTCAATCTTAACATCATTGTTGCAATCTTTGACAATTCCATTGATGACTTTACCCTGAGAACCGATAACTTCTCTGATTTTGTCAGGGATGATATTGAAGGTCTTCATCTTAAGAGCATATTCGCTGAGTTCAGTTCTTGGTTCAGGGATAGCCTTAAGCATGACATCAAGGATCTGCTTTCTGGCAGGCTTTGCCTGATAGAGAGCTTCCTTAAGAACATCACGGGTAATACCTCTGATCTTAATATCCATCTGAAGGGCAGTGATACCATTAGGAGTACCAGCAACCTTAAAGTCCATATCACCGAGATGATCTTCCATACCCTGAATATCAGTAAGGATAGTATAAGGATGATTTCCATCAAGAGGTCCGGAAGTGATAAGGCCCATAGCAATACCGCTGACAGGAGCCTTTAACGGAACACCGGCATCCATTAAAGCCATGCAGGAAGCACAGATGGAAGCCTGAGAAGATGAACCATTGGATTCACAGACATCAGCAACACAACGGATGGTATAAGGGAATTCTTCTTCGGAAGGAATAACATAGCTTAAGGCTCTTTCACCTAAGGCACCATGACCGATTTCACGTCTGCCTGGAGTACCCATTCTTCCTAATTCGCCAACAGAGAATGGCGGGAAGTTGTAATGGTGCATCCATCTCTTAGAGGTGTTGCCAACTACGTCATCAAGAATCTGAGCTTCTTCAAGTGAACCTAAAGTACAGGCGGAAATAACTTCAGTCTGTCCTCTGGTGAACATGGCAGAACCATGGGCTCTTGGGAGAAGACCAACCTGAGCATCCAAAGGTCTGATTTCATCAGTCTTACGTCCATCAGGTCTGACTTTGTCAATAGTGATAAGTCTTCTGACTTCAGTTCTGACTACATCTTCAAGAACTTCCTTAGCTTCATTGATTACCAAATCATGTTCCTGAGTAGTTTTATATTCTTTGGCTTCATAAATATCGATAACTTCCTGTTCTAAAGCTTCGATAGTATTCTGTCTTTCAAGCTTATCGAAAATAGAAACAGCCTTAATGATTCTGCTTTCCTGAGTTTCAGTCTGTCCGGGAGCAACATAATCACGGCAGCTGGCAGCAAAAGCTTCATCAATCTTGTAAATATTAAGAGCTCTCTTAGTCTTACCAATCTTGCTGGTAATTTCCTTTTGGAAAGCACAAAGCTTCTTAATAGCTTCATGACCAAACATAAGAGCTTCAAGCATATCATCTTCACTGACTTCAGCAGCACCAGCTTCAACCATATTAATGGCCTGATCAGTACCAGCAACGGCTAAATCAATATCAGATTTGGCTTTTTCTTCAACGGTAGGATTAATGACTAACTGGCCATCAACTCTTCCGACATAAACACCGGCAATCGGCTCTTCGAAAGGAATATCAGAAATGCAGAGGGCTAAAGAAGCACCGAACATAGCGGTCATTTCAGTAGTAGCATCAGCATCAGCAGACATAACAGTGCAAGTTATCTGAGTTTCGTTAACATATCCTTCTGGGAACATAGGACGGATAGGACGGTCAATAAGACGGGAAATCAAAGTTTCTCTGGAAGACTGTCTTCCTTCTCTTCTCATAAAGGATCCCGGAATCTTTCCGGCAGCATACTGTCTTTCAAAATAATTGACAGTAAGAGGGAAGAAATCCTGTCCTAATTTGGCTTGCTTAGCACCGCAGGCAGCACAAAGAACAGCAGTGTCATTTAACTTGACAAAGCAGCTTCCATCAGCCTGTTTGGCGATCTCACCAGATTCGACAACGAGTCTCTTTCCATAGAAGTCCATCGTGAATACTTCTTTTGACATTTTTTACCTCTTTAAAATTAATTCTTATTTATTATAACAAACCGCAAAAACAAAAACATTATTTTGTTATATTTATATATAAATATTTTTAATAAATAACATTTTATGAACCTCATCTTAATAAAGCCCAAAAATTGAGCGGTTATTATTCAGTTGTACGAAAAGACTGAAAAATAAATAAAAATTATAATTTTGTTGCATATTGAATGATACTAACCGAACATTTTCAATATTTTTGTTTCGTTTCTCTTGTCACAAATCAAATACCATGCTATGTTATATCTTATGAAACAACCCTATCAAAGAGCTTTCATAGTCCCTGACAAGACTAACAAGTATGTTTTCTTATCACTTTTACTTATTATTGCAGTCTTCATGGCTGTAATTTGCCTCTTTGTCGGTTCTTCAAACATGTCATTCTCAGAATGTCTGTCAGCAATTTTCAGACAGGGAACCGATGTAAATAACAAAATAATCTGGAACATCAGAATTCCAAGAATCTTAGCGGCTATCATTGCCGGTGCTGGTCTTTCGGTTTCTGGCTTGATAATGCAGACAGTTTTAGGAAATTCATTAGCCTCCCCTTCAACGCTCGGGGTTTCAAACGCTGCTGTTTTTGGAGCAAATCTATCAATCATTGCCTTCTCAGGTGGCTTCCTTTTCACTGGAAATAATCTAGCTTCTTACACAGCAGGAATTAATCTATTTTCAACTTCCTTAATAGCGTTTATCTTTTCAGTAGCATCAACGTTACTGATTCTCGGTTTGTGCCGTATCCGTTCTTTTTCTCCGGACGTAGTTGTTCTCTCCGGTGTTGCACTGGGAGCAGTATGGACAGCCGCAACCACCATTCTCCAATTTTACGCTACTGATGTTGGACTTTCAGCAGCCATCATCTGGAATTTCGGTGACTTAGGCAGAGCAACATATCAAATTGATTTAATAATGTTTATTGCTGTTTTCGTTAGTAGTCTGATCTTCTGCCTTCTTTCCTGGAAATACAATTCTTTACTAAGTGGAATGGAAACGGCCAAAAGCATGGGAATCAATGTCGCCCTTCTTAGATTTGTTTCCTTAATGTTAGCTTCAGTAATCACAGCAATCTGTGTTTCGTTTTTAGGAATTATTGGCTTTGTCGGAATTATCTGCCCACATATTATGAAAAAGATTATCGGACAAGACCATAGATTCTTAATTCCAGCCTCACTTTTATCTGGTTCAATACTTTTACTAATATCAGACACTTTATCAAGAGGATTAGGAAATGGAAGTTCACTTCCAGTCGGAGCAATTACTTCTTTATTGGGTGCACCTTTCTTTTTAGCAATTATTTTATCAAACAGAAGGAGAATTGAATGTTAACAATCAAAGACCTTTCTTTCTCATATCGTAATCATTCGGCCAGAGTTTTAAACATGGTTAATTTCAGTCTTGAAAGAGGTGAAATTGGAGTTTTGCTTGGCAAAAACGGATGCGGAAAGAGCACTTTATTCAAGCTCTTAGTTGGAATATTAAAGCCATTATCTGGAGAAATTCTCTTTGATGAAGAAAATTTGTTTGCTATGAAAAAGAACAAACGAGCAAGAAAAATTGCCTATGTTTCACAGAACATTAAATTTGGTGACTTATCTGTCTATGATTCCATTTTATCAGGGAGATCTTCCTTATTCGGATTCTCAGCCAAAAAGCAAGATTATGAAGTTACTGAAAAAATAATCAGGATGTTAAATCTTGATGACTTCTCAAAGAGAAACGTCAACCAGTTATCGGGTGGAGAAAAACAAAAAGTCGCCATTGCCCGAGCTTTGGTTCAGAAACCAGAACTGCTGGTTTTTGATGAACCAACAGCTAACCTGGATATCGGAAATGAGCAGAGTATTCTTGATGATATAAAGAAAATCGCCAAAGAGAATAATATTGGTGTACTACTCTCTCTTCACGTTCCGACCATTGCCTCATTCTTCGGTGATAAATTTTTCTTAATGAAAAACCATGAAGTCAAATACTCCGGAGGGCAGGAAATAATCTCACCCGAAACCTTATCCGATGTCTATGATGCCAATGTCGAAATAGAAAAGATTAATAACCGAAAATTTATTTACATTAAAGGAGATAAAAATGAAAACTAACAGGATTCTTTTCTCGCTGCTATCATCAATTCTCCTAATCACAGGATGTCAGATTGTTGAATCGCCGTTTTCATCAGATACCGAGGAAATCATCGATTTAATTGATAGAAAAGTAGAAATCAATGCCGGATCCTACCAGAGAATAGTCTGTATTGGTGCCGGAGCTTTACGTCTTTATAGTTATATTGGAAATGTCTCTCTTTTATGTGGAATTGAAGATATCGACAATACCTCATTAGTAAATCGGCCTAAAATGTTTGACTCTGTTGCAAGACCATATTTGATGGCAAATGAAAAAGAATTCCAATCTCTTCCTTCTTGTGGTGTTGGAGGTCCTAATGCCCAGAGTGCGGAAGCAGAAAAAATACTTAGTTGCAATCCAGATATTGTCATCTCAGAATATGAAGACTCCGACAAGGAAAACGCTCTTCAAAAACAATTAGGGGTTCCCGTCATTACTGTTTCCTATGGTACAAATGGAGTTTTTGATAACAAATTCAAAACCAGCCTCAGCTTATTAGGAAAAATCTTTGATGAGGAGACCCGTTCTGAAACATTGATTAACTTTATTGAATCTCAAAAAAATCAGATTTCAGAAAAGACATCAGAAATCAATGATTCATCAAGAAAAAACGCCTATATCTGTGGCTTAGGAAATTGGGGTACTACCAATCATTTAATGACCGCACAGAACTATGAGCCTTTCAATCTAGCAAAAATAAACAATGTCATAAGTGGCTTGCCTACCGATGGCGTTCAGGCTATTGAAAAAGAAAAGTTTGTCACAGTCGGTAAGGAAGCAGATGTAATGATCATCGATAGTGCAGCCGTAAAGAACATCAAACCCCTCTGGCAGGAAGATAAGACATTATTTGATTCTTTCAAAGCTTGGAAAGACGGCAATGTTTATTTGGAGATGGCCTATAATGCCTACCATAACAATGCCGAAATTGCTTTAGCTAATTCCTGGTTCATTGCTAAGGCTGTCTATCCGGAATTATTCTCCGACATTGATATTAAGTCTAAGACAAATGAAATCACTTCTATTTTTCTAGGCAAAGAACTCTCAGATGAAATATTAGCCTGTGTAAACAGTTACGGTGGCTATCAGAAAATAGATACAGAAACATTCTTCATGGAGTAACTTATGAAAACTAATATCGAACGTTTTTTTGATGAAAAGGCACCCACCTGGGATCAATCAGCTGAAAAAGATTTGGCAAGAATTTCAGATTTGTTAGACTCACTTCCATTAGCTAGGGGAATGAAAGTTCTGGATGTTGCCTGCGGAACGGGAATTATCACTCCGCTTTTGGCAAACAAAACCGGAGAAAAGACAAAAGGAATAGACATTTCCTCCGAAATGATAAAGGTTGCCAAACAAAAATACAATCAAAATAATCAGTTAGAATTTGAATGCGAAGATTTTTTGTCTTTTAAAGAAACAGGATATGATTTCATTATTATTTTCAATGCCTATCCTCACTTTTTAGAACCTAAAAAAGTTTGTCTTTCACTAGCAAATGCAATTAAACCAAATGGATATTTTGCTATTCTTCATGATATATCCAGGAAAACTTTGCATCAGTGCCACAGCCATTGCCAAAACATATCACGGGAACTTGAGACTCCTGAAAAAGAAGCTGCTGTTTTTGAAGATGATTTTAAAATTCTTCGCTCTGAAGAATCTGACAGCCATTATTTGATTTTAGGTCAAAAGAAATAATCCTTCTTTTCCCTATCACTAATAAATAAATGGTATAATTTCTTTAGTGAGGTTAACCATGAATAAAGAAGAAAAATTAAAAAAATTAGAAACTTATCTTTCAAAAATCGATAATTACACACATACTATTAAAATTTTAAATTATGATTTGGAGACTGCCTGCCCTGAAAAGGGAATGGATGATGATTCTGATGGAATTGTCACTCTTCAGGAAATGATTTTCCATATCACAAAAAGTGAAGAGTATATTTCTTTGGTAAAGGATATTCATGATTCGGATTTTGAGTCCCTTGATCCATATGAAAAAACGCTTATTCATACTTTATATAAATCCATTCGCCAAGAAGAAAACATTGATGAGAAAACCATAAATGAAGCTAATGAACTTTTTTCGAAAGCTTATATGCAATGGCTTAAAGCCAAGAAAGAAGGAGATTATAAACAATTTTCCCCTGTTCTCAAAAGCATTTATGAAACCCAATCAAAGCTTTTAAAGCTTCGCTATGATTATCTAGAAGACGACCCCTATACCACTTTATTTGATGATTATGAGGAAGGCTTCACTAGTCAGGATCTTGACAATTTCTTTGATGATTTAGAAAGAGAAATTGTTCCTTTATACAAAAAGATCCGTGAATCAAAATACACACCACGTCACGATTTTCTTACTAGAAAAGTTGTGGTTTCCAAGCAGGAAGCTTTCACAGATTTTCTTATTAAACATAACGGCTTTGATTTTACCAGAGGTTCGGTTTCCACTACTGAACATCCCTTTACAGAACAGTTCTCTTTTAATGATGTCCGTGTCACCACCAAATACATGGAAAATAATTTCATTTCTAATATGTATAGCATCATTCATGAAGGCGGACATGCTCTCTTTGGTCAGAACATCCCCCAAGAAGTTTTCAGTAAAGGATTAGGTGAAGGTGTCCTTTCCATGGGCAAGCATGAATCTGTTTCTCGTTTCTATGAAAACATAATCGGAAGAAGCAAAGCCTATATTGATTCAATCTATCCCGAATTCCTTACACTCTTCAAGGAAGAATTAGGTGATATCACCGCTGATGATTTCTATCAGGGAGTAAACTATGTTGACATCAATAACCCCCTGAGAACAGAAGCTGACGAACTGACCTACTCTCTCCATATCATTATCCGTTACCGTTTGGAAAGAATGATAATGTCCGGAAAAGCCGATTTTGATACTTTGAATTCCGAATGGAACCGTCTATACAAGGAACTTCTTGGCATTGAGGTGAAAAACGACAAAGAAGGAATTCTTCAGGATGTACATTGGACTGGTGGGTTTGGATATTTCCCAACCTATGCTTTAGGAAACGCCTTAAACTGCATCTATGTCAAAAAGCTTGATAAAGAAATCAACCTTGAAAAAACAGTCCGTGAAGGAAGAATGGATTTGATTCTTGACTGGATGAAGAAAAACGTCTTTGAGAAAGCCCCTGTCATGAACACCAAAGAATGGATCAAGGAAATTTCAGGCGAAGAATTTTCAGCCAAACCATACATCGAGTATTTAAAAGCAAAATTCTCAGCATTGTATCACTTGGACTAATAAGCAAGATATCTTATAATAAATAAATCTTTAGAAAGGATTAAACAATGATTCAGCATTTTAATGGAAAATTCGAAAAATTAAGTGATGTTGTGATTGAAACACCAAACAAGGATGAAATAATCAAAGCCTTTAACGACATTGACAATAGACTTGTTAACGCCACAAGCGGAGAAGAAGCTATCAAAATTGTCAAAGAACTTTTTAGTTTAAGCGATGATGTCAGAACAATCTTCTCAATGATTTTCATCAGACATACTATCAACACAACTGATAAGAAATATGATGACTTAAGTAATTTACTTAATGAAATCGGTCCGGAAATCGATGAAGCCAGTAATCAGGTTGACAAAGACTTCATTAATTCAAAATTCCGTAAGGAACTTGAAGCCGAATTCGGTGAACTTATGTTCAAGGAAATGGAATTATCAAACAAGACATTTTCTAGTGAAATCGTTCCTGATTTGGTCGAAGAAAACAAGCTTTCCAGTGAATATGTTAACTTAATCTCCGGAGCTCTTATTGAATACAAGGGTGAAAAGCTTTCTATTCCTCAGATGGGAAAATACACTTCCTCATTAGATAGAGCCACCAGAGCCGAAGCAAGCGAATTAGTTTGGAAGTTCTATGCTGAAAATGATGATAAGATCGGTGACATCTATGATCGAATGGTCAAAGTCAGAACCAAGATTGCTCAAAAGCTGGGATATAAAAACTTCCTTCAGTTAGGTTATGACCGTATGGGAAGACTTGATTGGAATAGTGATGATGCTCAGGTCTATAGAGATAAAATTCTTGAATATATTGTCCCACTCAGCAACAAAATCTTTGCCGCCCAGAAAGAAAGACTCGGATACGGAAACGATACAAAATACTACGATTATTCCATTTTCTATAAAACCGGAAATCCAACTCCAAAAGGAGATACCGAATATTTGATTTCTGCTGCCCAAGATATGTATTCTCAGTTATCACCGATTGCCAGCAAGTATTTCAACTTCATGGTTGAGCACGGATGCCTTGACTTAGATGCCAAACCTGGAAAAGCCGGTGGCGGATATATGGATTATATTCCTGGATTAAAGACTGCATTTATTTTCTCTAATTCAAATAGAACCAGCGGAGATGTCGATACCTTAACTCATGAATTCGGACATTCATTACAAGGATTCCTCGGCGGAGAAATTGAGATTCCTGCTTATCGAAATCCTGGAATGGAATGCTGTGAAATGCATTCAATGAGTATGGAATATCTTACCTATCCTTGGATGAACCTCTTCTTCAAGGAAGATACTGACAAATACCATTATCAGCATCTTTGCGATGCCATTACCTTTATTCCTTATGGCAGCATCGTTGATGCTTTCCAGGTATATGTCTATGAGCATCCAGAAATTTCTCACAAGGAAAGAAAAGCCTATTGGAGAAAACTTGAGGAACAGTTCTTGCCTCACCGTCAATATGAAGGCAACGAATTCTTAACTTCTGGTGGCTATTGGATGAGACAGCATCATATTTTCGAAAATCCGCTCTACTATCTTGATTACACCATTGCCCAGATTGTTGCTCTTGAGTTCTTTGATGAATCCAGAGAAGATTCAGAAAAGGCCTTTAGCAAATATATCGCCTTTGACAAGCTTGGTGGAACTCTTCCTTTCCGCAGTCTGTTAAAGAAAGCTGGCATTAAGAATCCTATGGAAGGTGACACCTTAAAAGAAGTCGCTTCTTCTGTCATGGATTACCTCAGCAAATTCAATCCTAGTTTATTAGACAAGTAAATAAAAAGCTCCCGTATTCCTTAATTCGGGAGCTTTTATTTTGGAAGATAATCAATAGGTTTGCCTTGATATATTTTTTCTGCCTTGATCTTGGCTTCTTTATATAAAGCAATAATTGATTTACCATATAATTTGTGACAGACAATACTATCCCAAAGAAGATGGAGTCTAATAGAAAAGGTAACTTTCTTAAATAGTTTTCTGGCTAAGACCGGATCATGATCGAATAAATAATCGCGAGCAATTTTCAAAGCCTTTAAATTATAAAAAACAGAATCTCTTTGTATATGAGTGGCCGAAGATGGATTTTGAATATAATGATATAGGTATTTTCTTAAATATCCAACTTTACCCGCATTAACGAAAGTTTCAATAAAGAATGGCCAGTCTTCATAAATAGGCATATATGATGGAAAGCGAAGCTTAAAATCATCAAGTAAGGTTTTCTTATATAGTCTTCCCCAACAGTAAACCTGATATTTGCATCCTTTTGAAAGAAAGAATTTGGTGATTAATTTTTTTCCGGTTCCTTTATATGATGCATGATGAGAAGTAAATAGTCTTCGATGAGGATACATATAGAATCCCGAAGTCACAATATCAAAATTTCCTTTTTCAGCAAAACAATACATTTTTGACAAAAAATCAGGCTGAAGACAATCATCAGAATCAACAAAAGAAACATATTTGCCTCTAGCCGCACAGATACCGGCGTTTCTGCTGGCAGAAATACCGTAATTAATATCCGAATGAATTACATTAACTAGACCATAGTATTTATTCTCATAATTATCACAGATTTCAATAACCTCTTCATCACTTCCAAATTCACAAAGAATAATTTCGTAAGGTAAATCAAAATCCTGATTGATTAATGAATCAATGCATTTTCCTATATATTCTTTTCCCTGATAAACCGGGCAAAATAGTGATACTGTGGTTTCCATAAATAATTCTATCTTATTATAAAGGAAATATTACGAATCTGTTCACTAAATAAGTTTTCTTTTCTTCCATTCAAGTAATTCTTCAATCATCCTTATTATTTTTAATGAAACTGAGGAACGTGATAGACCTGACACTTTGGCAATTTCATCATAAGTGTAACTGTCTAAATACAGAAAAAGAATTTCTTTATCAGATTTTTCCAAACATTTTGTATAGGAAGACAAATCCAAGGACTGCTCAATTTCCCGAATCTGATTGGAGTCATCAGGGATGGAATCCGCTAAAGTTATTATTGAATCATTATTATCGTAAACCCGCTCCCCAAAATACTTTGTACTGGTCCTATACTGCCTAGCAATATTCTTTCGGTAATTCATTAACGAAAGTTTAAACATTTTTCTAACCAAATTTTCAAAATGGCCACGCAAAGGATCATAGAGAATGACAGCATGTCCAATAGTATCATATAAAGTGGTTTCTACATTTCCAACGTCACCTGCGTGGAAATCGTGGACAAACGAAGTCGAATATCTATTTACTAAAAAATCAAATCTACTGAAAACCTCATTCAAACAATTTTTATCAACTTTAGCTTTTATGACCAATTCATCAAGATCACAATGGACATAATCATATCCAATGCCGCCAAATTCCTTTTCGGGACTATGATAATCACCGATAAATATTGAATTTTCATTAATCAAAGTTAAATAAAAATCAGGCAATAAAAATCCGTGATACATTAAAGTACCTGTCATACTATTCTCCATTTCTCTTTTAGTAGGCTATTCTTCTATTTGTTCTTTTTGCTTTGCTTTTTTCTTCTGTTTGAATTGATTTCAGAAAGGAAAACAGCACAAGCGATAGAGGCATTTAAAGCTTTAACTTTGCCGGGAAGAGGAATCGAAGCCACAAAATCCGAATTCTTTTTGACCAATTCAGAAACTCCAAATCCTTCGCTTCCGACGACAAGCAGAATCTTTCCAGAATAATCAATCTGATCATATACGTCTTTTCCTTCACCAGCACTAGCAACGACCCAATAACCATTTTTCTTTAACTTATCAATTGTCTGAGAGAGATTAGTAACTTGAACAATCGGGATTATTTCCTCTCCGCCAGTAGCAATTTTAGAGACGGTGCCTGTTACAGGGACCTGTCGGTTTTTTCCAATGATGATTCCATCAACCTTGAATGCAGTTGAAGAACGGATTATCGAACCGAAATTAACAGGATCTGATATCCCATCAAGCATAATCAGTGTAGAATCCCCTTCTTTTGGAAGAGTTAGAAGAAGGTCTTCAAGCTGAGTATACTGAAACTCAGGCATAGAAGCACAAACACCTTGATGATTCATTCTTTCAGTCATTCGGTCAAGTTCACCACGTGAAACTAACTTGACAGAAATATTTCTTTTCTGACATAAAGAGATAATTTCCTGATCAGGACGTTCTTGATTCAGGAAAACATGAACAGGCTTTCTAGTTCCCGTTAAGACATTCTTTACTGGTATTTTTCCGAAAACTATATTTTGATCCATGATTATTACTTCTTTCTTGTAATGAATATATCTTAAAACTCTCAAACTGTAAAGACCACACTTTTTGAAAAAGAAACAATTTTTAGGAAATCATTCCTTAATTAAACAGAATCAAGACAAAAGTCTTTCACTTTGAGAAACCCAATCCCTAAACTTGGAACACTATATAAAAAACCAAACCAATTGAAAATGTCTAAGAAAAACCCAATATAAAAACAAGGATTATCGGAAAATTAAGGTATAATATTCTTATGAAATATTATCAGCTTAATACCAACACCAGCTATGACTTTTCAAAATCAACTATTCTTCCTGATGAATATTGCTCCCGAGCCAAAGAATTAGGTTATGAAGGAGTTGGTTTTGCTGACCCGCTTCTTTATTCTTTCCCCTCTTTTTATTCAGCCTGTTTGAAACATTCTTTAACTCCTATCGGAGGATTAAGAATAGTTCTTGCCAGTAGCGACACACATCCAATTAATGCTGTTCTTTATATTTTAAATGAAAAAGGATATCTTAACCTATGTTCTCTTTTTTCAAAATCAAAATCAGAATATGGAATAGATGACCTGAAAGCAATTCATGAAGGTCTAGCTTTAGTAATTGAAACTGATTCAGATTTCTTTGATTCACTTTTTCAAAAACTTATTTCACCATTATTAACTCACTATCGGAAAATATTTGAAGAATCCTTCTATTTAGGAATTTCGATTTATGATGATAAAGACCGTGAAAACATCTCATCTCTTTACGATTTTGCTGATAAATTACAATACCAGATTTTAGTTTTTCCAAAAGTAAAGTATCTTAGAAAAACAGATGCTTATAAGACAACACTCCTCAGCAAAGCTTACAATAAGGAAAAAGCTTTTGATATAGCTAATGAAGGACCTAATTTTCTCCTCTCCCCAAAAGCCCTTGATCAGATTTACCGTGAAAAAGATCTTCAGTCAACATCCGATTTTGTGAATCAGATACACTTTAACTTTTTCACTAAAAGAGGGAAATTGATTTCTTTCGATAATGACAAGGAAGTTTTATTTGATAAAACACACACAGGTTTAAAGGAAAGAATGGGAGAAGATATTCCATCCTGCTATCAGGAAAGATTGAAATATGAACTGGAAGTCATCGATAAAATGAACTTCAATTCCTATTTTCTTTTAGTTTCTGACTATGTATCATTTGCCAAATCCGTAAAAATAAAAGTTGGCCCTGGCAGAGGCTCAGCTGGTGGATCATTAGTCAGCTTCTCACTTGGAATCACTGATTTAGATCCCCTAAAATATCATCTATCCTTTGAAAGATTTCTAAATCCAAAAAGACAGACAATGCCAGATATTGATATTGATTTTGAAGATGATAGACGTAATGAAGTTGTCGCTTATCTAAAAAAGAAATATTCACCAGAACATGTATCCGAGATAGTCACTTTTCAGACACTAAAACCAAAAAGTGTTCTGAATCTAATTGCTCCAGCTTTAGGTTTTAATGAACTACGATTGAAGAAACTAACCTCATCAATTTCCGGAAAAGCAGATGACTTCCGCCAAGCTCTTTTAGATCCTTTTTTCGGACCACGGTTTAGAAAACTGATTGAAGACCCCTATTATCATGAAATTGTCGAAAAAGCCAAAGGATTGATTGGTCTTCCTATCAATAATTCCATTCATGCAGCTGGTGTCATCATCTCTGAAGATCCAATTTTTAAATGTTGTCCCGTCTCAAATCAGACTGTTGGAACAGTCGGATATGAATACCCATATATGGAAAAGCTTGGATACCTGAAGTGCGATATCCTTGGACTTTCCAATTTGGCTTTTATTTCTTCAATTGAAAACAGAATCAGGCAATCCGGAAAAAAACTGGAAAACCCTGCTGATCACCTCGATGATACGAAAACTTTTAAGATTCTCAATTCGCTTTCTCTTTCTTTCATTTTCCAATTGGAAAGCCGAGGAATGAAGGAGACCGTAAAAACAATCGAGCCAACTACTTTTTCTGATATTGCCTCAATCATCGCTCTTTATAGACCAGGTCCAATGGCCTATATTAAAACATTTTCTGACCGCAAACACCATCTGATTAAAACAACCTATGCAACTGAGCTTCTTCATCCAATTTTAGAAGAAACCTATGGAATCATGGTTTATCAGGAAGAAGTCATGGAAGCCTTGAAAGCTGTCGCTGGGTTTTCTAGCAGTGATGCTGATTTATTCCGCCGTGCCATTTCTAAGAAAAATAAGGATATTATGTCCGAATATAAGAAGCAATTCCTTATTGGTGCCGGAGAAAAAGGAATTGATAACGAAACAGCTGAAAACATTTACAAAGATATCGAAAAATTTTCTGACTACGGATTCAACAAATCGCATGCCTATTGCTACGCGATGATTGTTTTCACTCTTTTATACTACAAAGCTAATTATCCTCAGGAATTCTATGATGTGGCTCTGAACTTTACATCACTTAATAACGACAAATTTGTTGATATTGGGGTTGAATTGAAAAATCTCGGCTATACAATTATGGCTCCTGATATTAATATTAGTCAGGCTGAAAACCTAGTCTTCGCCAACGGAAAAGCCTTCCTTCCCCTTAATTGCATAACCTCATTAGATAAAAAAGCAATCAATGAATTGATTTCAAACAGAAATTCAATGCCTTACACTAGTTTTTACAACTTCATCTCAAGAAATCTAACCTCAATTGATCCAAAGAACACTAAAACCATCACCGCTATGATTGAATGTGGCGTTTTTGATTCCTTGTCAAAAGGACGAAAAGCGCTAAAAGACAATTTATCAACCTACTTAGGATTTGCCAAGATGGGATTTGAGGAATCAACCCTTCTTCCCTTAGACCTGAATGATGAAGACTTGGGCGAACGTCTCAATTATGAGAAAGCATCTCTCGGAATTATTCTATCAACCAGAATGAGCAAAATTGAATTTAAACCCGGATATAAAACCCTGATTGTCAGTGATGAATCATCTTACGATATGAATCAGACAATCAAAGCGGTTAGTGAAAATCAGGAATATGTCATTCAGCTTGATCCTAAAGAAAAGCCAGAAAAGAATTCATTCATCTTGGTTAAAGCCGAATTCAGAAAAAAAGGAAGAACCTATCCTATTGATGTGATTCTTCTTGGTAAAAGAAAGGCCAACTAAAAATGTCAAAAACATATATTGTCGATGGTAACTCACTTCTCTTCCGTTCCTATTATTCTACTGCCTTTACCGGAAATATCATGACTACTCCGTCCGGTATTCCGATAAATGCAATTTTTGCTTTTCATAATATGATCAACAAAATTAAGAAAGAATTAACTATCGGTGATCATCTTTATGTTGCTTTTGACACAGGAAAACCAACCAAAAGAAAGCAAGAATTTGAAGACTACAAAGCTCAGCGTGCACCCGTTCCTCAGGAATTGATTGCCCAGATGCCTATAGCCAGAGAAATGCTGACCGGAATGTCAATTCACTGGAATGAGAAAGAAGGTTATGAAGGCGATGATTTAGCCGGAAGTATGGCCTTTTATGCTTCATCCAAAGGTGATGATGTAACCTTATTTTCCTCAGATAAAGATTTTCTGCAGCTCTTAGCTTTTTCGGACAGAATCCATATCCGCTTCTTGAAAAAAGGCTTGAGTGAGACTGTTGACTATACGAAAGAAAACCTTCACAGTCTTTTTGGTTTGAACCCCGATCAGATAACCGATTTTAAAGGCATTGCCGGTGACCCCTCTGATAATTATTCCGGAATAAAAGGAATCGGCGAAAAAACAGCAATGAAGATGCTCAATGAATACGGTCATTTAGAAGACATCATTGAATACTGCAAAGCTAATCCTAAAAGCAAGACCAATCAAAAGTTTATTGATGGAGAAAAAGATGCCATCTTCTTTAAACAATTAGCAACCATTATTACCGATATGGATATGGTTGATGACTATGAAAAGAGTTCGTTTAAGAATTACGAAAAAAGCCGATTAAGTTCTTTCTATATGAAATACCAGCTTAATCAGTTCCTTACCAAAATGGATAAGATGCCTGGTTTGATTGATGATACTTCTTCCCAGCAGATTTCACTTTTCGAATCAGGTGATGATGCCTTCAGTAATGAAGCAAATAGAACAGCCAGCCATAAAAGAGAATTTGTCACGGTTACTTCGCTTGCAGAGGTTAACGAAAGCATTTTAGGATTGACTTATGATTCTTCTTCCAGCAATGAAAACAAATCCGACCTTCTGGGTTTTGCTCTTGGTACCGAGCATCATATTTACTACTTATCCAAGGAAAATGCCAAGAATGATAAAGCATTCAACGAATATCTCGAAAGCAATGAGCAGAAATCAGTCTATGATTTAAAAGGACTTTTTGTTTTACTGAACCGCAATGGATTTGCTGAAATCAAAAACGTTGATTTCGATCTCCTTTTAGCTACCTATATTATCAATCCTGACTGTGGTCAGAAAAAAGAGCAGCTTTTCCTCTCCTATCAAATTGAATTTGATTATAAGCAAAACCTTTCACAGCAAGTCATGTCCTATGTTCTTGACTTAAGAGAAAACATTATTTCCGACTTAAAAAAGAATGATTCCCTCAGCCTTCTCACCAAAGTAGAACTGCCTTTAGCTATTGTCTTAGCGAAAATGGAAATCGAGGGATTCCCAATTGATACAGAAGTCCTAAAAACTATTGATGAAGAATATACTTTAAAACTTTCTTCCCTAGAAAGAATGATTTATCAGGATGCCGGGAAAGAATTCAACATCAATTCTCCCAAACAGTTGGAACAGATTCTTTTCACTGATATGGGAATTCAAAAATTCAAAGGAGAAAAGGGCACTGGAATCGATGTCCTGCTCTCACACCAGGATGATCACCCAATATTTGCCAAAATCATCGAATACCGTCTCTATAACAAACTTGTTTCCGGGTATACAAAGGCTCTTCCTGACCATGTCTTGGAAGATGGTAAAATCCACGCCATTTACAATCAGGCTTTGACCAGCACTGGCCGACTTAGCATGTCTGAGCCAAATCTTCAGAATATCTCTATCCGCAATGAAGAAGGAAAGGCCATCAGAAAAGCTTTTTTCTATCCTAATAAAGAATACCTGATGCTTTCACTTGACTATTCTCAGATAGAGCTGAGAGTCTTAGCCCATATAGGCAATATCAAGGCTCTCAAGGAAATATTTTCCGAAGGAAAAGACATTCATAGAGCAACTGCAGCCAAAGTTTTCAATGTTCCATTTGATGAAGTTACTTCCGAAATGAGAAGAAAAGCCAAAGCTGTCAACTTTGGTATTGTTTACGGAATTTCACCTTTTGGTTTAAGCCAACAGCTAGATATTTCCCGTGAAGAGGCTTCTACTTTGATTAAGCAATTCAAGGCCGCATTTGAAGGAATAGATGAATACCAGGCTTCTTGTATTGAGTTTGCCAAAACCCATGGTTATGTAACCACAATTCTCAACCGCCGAAGATATTTAAAAGATATCAATTCTTCCAACCATGCCCTGAGATCTTTCTCGGAAAGAGCAGCCGTCAATACCACTATCCAAGGCAGTGCCGCAGATTTGATCAAAGTCGCAATGATTAACTGTCAGAAAATGCTTCAGAACTACAAGACAAAAATCATTCTTCAAATTCATGATGAATTGATTTTCAAAGTTCCTAAAGATGAAATTGATATTGTCATGCCTTTGTTAAAAGAAGGCATGGAAAAAGCTATTCCTCTTTCTGTTCCGCTCCTAGCCGAAGGTTCAGCTAGCGATAATTGGTACGAGGCCCATTAATATGCCGGAACTTCCAGAAGTAGAAACTGTCCGAAGACAGCTAACAAGTCAGTTAATCGGAAAGACTTTCCTTGAGCCTATCGTTTACTATTCAGGAATGATTAAGACTCCGATTAATGAGTATGTATCAGGACTTACCGGACGGAAAGTAACCTCAATTGACCGAAAAGGAAAATTCCTCATTTTCAATTTGGATAATGATTACCGGATTATCTTTCATCTCCGAATGGAGGGGAAGCTTTTCATCGTAGATAAAAACAATCACTCCCCTTCCCATCTCTCACTTTTTATTCCCTTTGAAAACGATAATAATGGCCTAGCTTTTTATGATGTCAGAAAATTCGGAGTGACTTATTATCTTCCAAAAGATGACGAAGGCCCTCTTGAGAAACTAGGAAAAGAACCATTCGATATTGATGATCCAAAATACCTACTCTCTCACTATCAGAAAACCAATAAACCAATAAAAGAAATGCTCTTGGATCAGACAATTATGTCTGGACTAGGAAATATCTATGCTGATGAGGTCTGCTTTGCCTGCCGGATTTCTCCTTTTATGAAAGCTAATCAGTTAACCGAGAAGAACTGTGAGGACATCCTGACTAATTCACGATTGATTCTCAACAAGTCTATTGAGAACCAAGGATCAACAGTTCGCTCTTATAAAGCTTCAGCCCATGTCTCAGGCAGTTTTCAGAATTTTCTGAAAGTCTATTCTCAGGATGGAAAAGAGTGTTCGGTCTGCCATAAAGTCAAAATTGAAAAGCGAAAACTATCAGGACGAGGAACATCATATTGTCCCTATTGTCAGAAAACAGGCATCAGCTTAGGAATCACTGGAAAAATTGCTTCTGGTAAAAGCCAAGTAACTAAATACTTCAAAGATGAAGGATATGTTACTTTCTCGGCAGACGAATGTGTTCATGAATTATACAGTAACCCTCTTTTCCTTAAAGAACTAGAAAAAGAATTTCCAATGATTTTTTCTCCGTCTTTGGATAAAAGAATCATTTCTGACTTGCTCATAAACGATAGTGTCTTCAAAAGAAAATACGAAACGTTCATTCATAGCAAAGTAAAAGAAAAGGCCAATCAATTCATTATAGAAAATGATGGAAAGAACAAGGCTTTGGAAATACCTCTTCTCTTCAAAGCCAAAATGGAGAATTTCTTCACCTATATCATTGGTTGTGAAACCAACAATCAAATAGAGCATCTTCTTCAACGTGGTGAGAAAGAAATCGAGAAGAAGCTAGCCTTCAATAATCTAAACAACTATGATAAAAACCGACATAAACTAGATTACATCATCAAGACTGACTCGACCTTGGAAGATCTCCGATCTAAAGTCAAATCGATTGTTGCCGATATAAATAATAAAACAAAATGAAAATAAAAAAAATTCTTAGTGTTTACTCATCGCAGCTTTGTTTTGCCGCTTCGTTACTCCTTTTTGTT
>JBAXZU010000004.1:0-33328 GCA_041670225.1 Bacilli bacterium
CAACAAGCTTGATGCTACTGGCGCTGACTATGAAATGTGCGTTGCTTCTGTTAAGGAAAGACTCGGTGCCAATGGTGTTGCCATTGCCTACCCTATCGGTCTTGAACAGAGACTTCTTGGTCTTATCGATTTAGTTAAGATGGAAGCCTGGATCTGGGATATTGATCCTAAAAAGTCTGAGCAGATGCAGCCTAACATTGTCTCTCTTGACAAGGTTCCCGCTGAATATGCCCATGATGTCGAACAGGCTAAGACCTATCGTGAAATCCTTATCGAACAGTTAGGTAACTTCGATGAAGAAATCATGATGTGCGCTCTTGAAGGTGCTGAACCTACTGTTGAGCAGATCAAAGCTGCTATCAGAAACGGTGTCATCTCTGGCAAGTTATTCCCCTGCATTCCTGGTTCTGCCTATAAGAACAAGGGTGTCCAGTATGTTCTTGATTCAGTTGCTGACTATTTACCTTCACCTCTTGATGTCCCTAACCCGATTGCTCATGATCCGGAAGGAAATGAAGTCGTCATCAGCGAAGATCCTAATGGACCTTTCGTTGCTCTTGCCTTCAAGATCACTACCGACCAGTTCGGTACTTTGACCTTCTTCCGTGTCTATTCCGGAACTATTAAGTCCGGTTCCTATGTCTACAATGTCCGTAAGGGTTCTAAGGAAAGAGTTTCCCGTCTTGAACTGGTCAATGCCAGCTCTCACGAAAACATCACTGAAGCTAAGGCCGGTGAAATTGCCGGTGCTATCGGCTTCTCTGGAACCAGAACTGGTGATACTCTTGTTGGCGACGGAGATCCTAAGTACTCTCTCGAAGCCATTAAGTTTGCTGAACCTGTCATTTCTGAGGCTATTGAGCCTGTTAAGAAGGGCGACCAGGATAAAATGGCTGCTACTCTTATCAAGTTCACCGAAGAAGATCCTACCTTCCATTATTACACCAATGATGAAACCGGACAGGGCATCATCGCCGGTGTCGGCGAACTTCAGCTTGATGTCAACGTCACTAGATTAAAGAATGACTATGGCATTGAAGCCCGTGTCGGTGCTCCTCAGGTTGCTTATCGTGAAACTATCCGTTCCGCTGCTGACTGCGAAGGTAAATACATTAAGCAGTCTGGTGGTCATGGTCAGTACGGTCACGTTATCTTCCATATGGAACCAAACCCTGGAAAGGGTATTGAAGTCGGTGAAGCCGTTACCGGTGGATCCGTTCCTAAGGAATTCATTAAGCCTTCTTTGGATGGTTTGAAGGATTCTTTGGCCAGAGGTATGGTCGCTGGTTATCCTGTCATCGATGTTAAGGCTACCTTAATCGATGGTTCATATCATGATGTTGACTCTTCTGAAGCTGCTTACAAGTTAGCTTCCGCCTTAGCTCTTAAGGTTGCTGCCAGCAAGTGTAATCCAGTTCTCCTTGAACCTATTGTCAAGGCTGATATCACTACTCCTCTCGAATATGTCGGAACCGTTATGGGAGATGTTTCTTCCAGACGTGGACAGGTCGAAGGTATGGTTCAGAAGGCCAATGCTCAGGTTATTACTGCTTACATCCCGTTAGCCAACATGTTCGGCTACATCTCTGATTTAAGAAGTATGACCCAGGGTAGAGGTATCTACAGCATGGAATTCCATCATTATCAGGAAGTTCCTCGATCAGTTCAGGAAGAAATCATCAAGAAGAGAAGTTAATACTTATTCTCTATCTTGAAAAAAATTCTATAAAAGTGTATAGTCATAAAGAATCTAATTTGGAGGAAAAATATTATGGCAAAACAGAAGTTCGACCGTAGTAAGATCAATGTTAACATTGGTACCATCGGTCACGTCGATCACGGCAAGACTACTCTTACCGCTGCTATCACCCAGACCTTATCCGCTAAGGGCTTGGCTCAGGCTATGAGATACGATCAGGTTGATGCTGCCCCTGAAGAAAAGGCTCGTGGTGTCACAATTAACGCTGCCCATATCGAATATGATACTGAAAAGAGACATTATACCCACGTTGACTGCCCTGGACATGCTGATTACATCAAGAACATGATCACCGGTGCTGCTCAGATGGATGGTGCCATCCTTGTTGTTGCTGCTACTGATGGTGTTATGCCTCAGACTAAGGAACACGTTTTACTTGCTAAGCAGGTCGGCGTTCCTTATATCGTCGTCTTCCTTAACAAGTGCGACATGGTTGATGATCCTGAATTAATTGATCTTGTTGAAATGGATGTCAGAGAACTCCTTTCCAAGAATGGTTATCCGGGTGATGATATTCCGGTCATCAGAGGTTCTGCCCTCAAGGCTGGAGAAGGTGATCCTGCTGAACAGGCTCACGTTATGGAGCTTATGGATGCTGTCGATTCCTACATCCCTGATCCTGCCCGTGAAACTGATAAGCCTTTCTTACTCGCCGTTGAAGACGTCATGACCATCACTGGCCGTGGTACCGTCGCCACTGGTAGAGTTGAAAGAGGTACTATCAAGCCTAATGATGAATGCGAAATCGTTGGTATCATGGATACCAGAAAGTGCGTCATCACTTCTCTTGAAATGTTCCGTAAGATTCTTGACTTCGCCGCTGCCGGTGATAACGTTGGTGCCCTTTTAAGAGGTGTCGATCGTGATCAGATCATCCGTGGTCAGGTTATCGTTAAGCCAGGTTCCGTTACTCCTCACAAGAAGTTTAACGGCCAGGTCTACGTCCTTACCAAGGAAGAAGGTGGTAGACATACTGCTTTCGCCAACAACTACAGACCTCAGTTCTACTTCAGAACTACCGATGTCACTGGAACCGTCACTCTTCCTGAAGGAACTCAGATGGTTATGCCTGGTGATAACGTTATTCTCACTGTTGACCTTATCCATCCTATCGCCATCGAAAACAACACTAAGTTCGCTATCCGTGAAGGTGGCCACACCGTTGGTGCCGGTACCGTCACTGATATTCTTGACTAATTCTTTGAATTAACCAAAATAGGGCTCTCCGCAAGGGGAGCCTTTTTTGTGTTCACTTTAAAAGACACAAAAGTGCTTTATTTAGTTTCAAAGCCCGACAACATATGTTATTTTCCTTATTCATGCTTTATAATATTTAAGCTTATGAACGTAAATAAAATTGATTATCAAAGCTGTGCTACCTGTAAGAAAGGCAAGAGATTCCTGGTAATGCTTGTCGACTTCTTTTCGGTGGTTATTTTTGCTTTTTCTTTCTTTGCTATGATTATCCAACCGGTATTCCTTTCCTTATCTTCTACTCAGGATCTGATGCTGAAATACGGTAAAGCGGAAGAGGAAGTCCGGGAGATTATTGTTGATTCCCATCTCCAAAATTTCAATTCTGATACCGGATATATGATTTCTTTGGATGTTACCGCTAAGGAATATGCCAATACCATGATGCTGACTAGCTTTTATCAGAACGGAACTGATTATTATGTCAAGTCTGATGACGGACGACGTGTCTTGACTCCTATCACTATTGAACAGACTTTCCTTTACCAGGAAGAAGATAAATATGTCAACGATTCTTTGAGCTATTACTATCTCAATTTCCGTAACGATAATCTTTCTGACTATGCTTCCTCAGTTTCATCTATGTCTAGGAAAGATCTCAATCAGCTTTTAGTTGCTGACGGATATGATACCTTATCCCCTTCAGAATTTGATCAGGAAAGCAAAGTTTTTGCTCTTTCTGACGAAAACGCCCAAAAAATGATGGAATATATCAATTTTTCCGATACTGCCGGAAGTACAGTTTATAATCAGGTCATCGCTTTTTATCAGACCGAAATCAATAAAGCCATTGATGAGATGGAGGAATTCTACTCCCCATATTTGGAACAGATGGCTATCTTTACTACTTTCTACGCTTCCTTTGCAGCTAGGTATAATGTCTGTCTGATTATCTCCTATCTTTTAGGATTCCTAGTGGTGTTTTTGGTTTTCCCACTTTGCTTCAAAGGACACCGGACTATCGGATATCGTTTCTTTGGTCTTTTGCCCTTAAGAAATGATCAGGGATTTGTTCCATTCTGGCAGATACTAGTCAAAGATCTGATTATCTTTATCGAATTTTTCTCAACTATCTTCTTTTCAGCTTTGTTCTTAGGGAAAATTCAGGTGCTTTCAGCTCCGCTTTTAGGTTTCATCATCCCTTTGCAGCTGATTGTCTTTTCTTTCCTGCTCACTCTCCTTTCCATCGTCTTCTTTTTTGTCAGCCGTGATAATCAGAATCTGTCTGAATATGCCTCCCAGACTTATACGATTGACATTCATGTCCATATAGGAGAAAAGGTTTATGGAAGAAAACTTGACTGAAAAGGAAGAGATGACGGAAAACGAATATCCTTCTCCGGCTTTATATAAACGTTGGTTTGCCTGTATTATTGATATTTTTCTAGTATTGATGGTTGGCTTTGGTCTCTTTTCCCTGTCGAATATGGCGGTTCGCTCTGTCCCTGCTTATAGCCAGATGATTTCGGAAAGAAATGAAATGCAGATAGAAACCGGTCTTTATGATGAAAACAATAAGCTGATTTCTTATGTGTATGAGGATGACGAAGTCCTGACTTATCCTGAAAAGAAGAATCTTCTGAATACTGTTATTGAAAAATTTTACGATAACCAAGATTATTTTACCGATGACACTTATTATCAGGAATATCAGCAGCGAAAGAAAGAATATAAGAACAGTTCCGGATCTTTGATTTTTGTCGTTGATCCCAATAGTTCCTCTCTTTATATTGAAGGAGAATATGATGCTAAAGATTTTTTTGATTTCTATTGTTCGGAAATCAGCGGACATCTGACTAGTTATCTTTCCCTCAATTCTCAGTATTATTCTCTCACCCAGACTATTTTCATTGTTTTTATCGTACAGTTAGTGGTTTGGATGTTTATTTCCTATCTGCTTTTCTTTTTTGTCATGCCTTTAATTCTAAAAAGAGGAAGAAAGACCGTAGGAATGTTTATGTTTAAGATTTCACTAGCCAATGTCCAGGGACTTAATCTGACTATGAAAGAATATTTGATTAGATCAGCTTTTGTGGTCTTTATCGGTTTCTTTTTGGATATTGCAACCTGTTTTATACCCTTAGTTGTCTCAATTACCATGATGCATCTTTCAAAAGCCGGACAGGATTTCTTTGATTATATGAGCAATACTTATGTTCTTGATACTTCCAAAAAAGATATTTATCTTGATTATTCAGAATATCTTTCACGAAAGGGAATGACTAAGACAGCTACCCTTGAAAATAACGATTTTATCATTACTAAGTAATTATTAAGAAAAAGAAAACAAAAGAGGTCTTTAGTTGATTGTTTTAGCTTAATAACATATAATTATAGGCGAGAGAATTTATTTTTTTCTCATTTTTAAACTACCTAAGAAACTTCGGATGGCATTCTAAAACAAAGAGGACAAAATATTATGGAAATTAAGCTGAAGCATTTGACAAAAGCCTTCAAAGGTGACAAAAAAAGGCACAAATCAGATACGATTGCCGTCAATGATCTTAACATCGATATCAAGGATGGCGAACTGATTGGTCTTCTTGGACCTTCTGGATGCGGAAAATCCACTACACTTTATATGATCAGTGGACTTAAGCAGCCTACTGAAGGCGAAATTTGGTTTGGTGATGAGGAAGTTACTCATTTAGCCCCGGAAAAAAGAGGTATTGGCTTAGTTTTCCAAAATTATGCTTTATATCCACATCTTACTGTTTACGATAATGTTGCCTTTCCTTTGACCAATCTCAAGGTTGAAAAGAACAAGGTTTATACCAAGCTTGTTCAGATTGACGCTATTCTTGAAATTCTCAAGAAGCCAGAAGAAGTTATTCAGATTATTAAAAACTCCGCTTTCCATGGCAAGTGCACCGCTGATGGTGCCTCTGCTGCCTTAGTCAATGCCTATCATATTGTTTCCTCAATGGGAAAGAAAATATTTAAGTTTGGTCTCCATGTCGAAGAGGATTATCATCCAGCTTTGGAAAAGGCTATTGCATCTTTGAATCTTCAGAAGGATAAAATCAATGCCGATATTAAAAAATCCAATATTCGTCTCAATGATAAATACGAAGTACTTGATGAGTTTGGAAACAACATCAAAGAAAACAGAACTCTAACCAAGGATGAAATTGATGCCTTAGTTCAGGAAACCAGCCGTTTGGTTCAGATTGAAGACTATCTTGACAGAAAGCCAAGTGAGCTTTCTGGCGGTCAGCAACAGCGTGTCGCTATTGCCAGAGCCTTAGTTAAGAAGCCGCGTGTTCTGCTTCTTGATGAACCGTTAAGTAATCTTGATGCCCGTCTCCGTCTTCAGACCCGTGAGGAAATCAGAAGAATTCAGAAGGAAACCGGAATCACTACTATCTTTGTTACTCATGATCAGGATGAGGCAATGTCCATCTGTGATGATATCGTTGTTATGAAAAAAGGTGTGGAAATGCAGACTGACCATCCACAGGAAGTCTATAAGGATCCAAAGAAATTATTTGTTGCTCAGTTCTTAGGAAATCCTCCTATCAATGTTTTTAAGGGAACGATCAAGAATCATCAGGTTTTTGTCGGTGGTGATCTGATTCTCACCTCTGATAAGCTTACCGAAGATAAGGATATCTTTGTTGCTATTCGTCCTGAAGGATTCCTTACTGATGATAAATCTGAGTTTGGCATTACTCTTAATGTTGAACAGATGCTGACTATGGGTAGAGATATCTCTTTGGTCTGCTCTTGCCCTCAATTCATTGGCGAACAGATTAAAATCATTATTGATAGTGATATTCAGGTTTCTCTTGGAAAGATTAGATTCGGATTGAGAACTAACAAGGTTTTCTTATTTGATTCTAAGACTGAGGAAAGAGTTTACTTCTAATGGAAAGCAAAAATAATTGGAAAGCCTGGCTCTACCTGGCTCCGGTGATTGTCCTGATGGCTGTTTTCACCCTTTATCCTATCATTAACACTGTCGGCATCTCATTTTTGAAGAATTACGACTCACTATACAAGACTTATGATGGATTCACTTTTGATAACTATCTTGAAATCCTTCATATTAAGCCTTATTTAGAAGTTGGTGCAATGTCTTTTTACCGTGATGAGTTTGTCATGGTAGCCTTGCCTAACACTCTTCTCATCACCTTTATCACTGTTCCTCTTTCAATTATTATTGCTTTAGCTATTGCTATCGCCTTAAATTCGATTAAGGTATTCCAGAAAGTCTTCCAGACTATCTTCTTTATGCCTTATGTCACCAATGCTATTGCTATTGGTATGGTCTTCTCTGTTATCTTTGATAACAATGGTATCATCAATTATATTTTCGGAACAAATATCAGTTGGCTGTATTCCGGTTCTTCGGGAAGTAATCCAAATTATTGGTCAGCGTTATTTGCCCTATGTGTCTATATCATCTGGCACTCTCTGCCATATAAGATTCTGATTTTCTTAGGCGGACTTCAGAATATTGACGGACAGTATTATGATGCTGCCAAGGTCGATGGTTCCTCTAAATGGAAAATTATCAGAAAAATAACTATTCCGCTACTTTCCCCTCAGATTCTCTATGTCATGATCACTTCCTTCATTGGCGCCTTCAAGGAATATACCAGTGTTGTCGCTATCTTTGGCGGAACGGGATCATTCGATGCTACCACCGGACCTTCTTCCATGCTGACAGTTGCTTACTACATTTATAACCAGATGTCTCAGACCAATACTCTGCAATATGCTGCAGCCGGTGCTGTTGTTCTGTTAATCATTATTATGGCATTCACTATTGTTCAGCGTCAGGTTTCTAAGAGGAGGGTTCATTATTAATGGAAAACATTGAAAAGTCTCCTGTTTTAAATCCTGTCACTCTCAGTGGCTCAACAGGCGGTCTCAAATTAGTTATCAAAAATCAGAATCAATCAGTCGAAACCAAAAGGAAGATTACCAAAGTAACTCACATTATTTCTTTGGTCTTGGTCTATGCCTTCTTGGTTTTTGCTGCTGTTCTCTTTATTTTCCCCTTCTACTGGATGTTAATCACCTCCTTTAAGGGCGGTGATGAAATTAAGGGATTTGTCGAGGGTTATGAAGGTGTTCAGACTTTCTGGCCTATGACTTTCGTTAATAATTATGCCGATCTATCTTCCGTTTTCAATTTCGGAACCTATGTCGGAAATACTTTGGTTGTCGGTATCTTCTCAACTATCGGAACCCTTATCACCACAATCTTTGCCGCTTTTGCTTTTGCCCGACTTGAATTCAAGGGCAAAAACCTTATGTTCACAATTCTTCTTGGAACCATGATGATTCCAGGCGAAATGATGGTCGTTACCAACTATACCTCAGTCAGTAACTTAGGTTGGACTGATGGTTCCAGAATGGGTGCCTACTTAGCCATGATTATTCCTTTCATGGTTTCGGTCTTCTATATTTATCTGCTTAGACAGAACTTCCTGCAGATTCCAAATGAACTCTACTTAGCCAGCAAGGTCGATGGAAAGTCCGATTGGCAGTATCTTTGGAAGGTTATGGTTCCTTTAGCAATGCCATCATTGATTACTATCTTCATTCTTAAACTGATGGGTTCCTGGAACTCATATATCTGGCCTAACTTAATCACAAGTGGCGATCGTTCACTGTGGTTAGTCTCCAACGGTCTTAGAGATTCCTTCTCTACCGGTACCAACTTCGATGCCTATGGTCAGCAGATGGCTGCTACCGTCTTGGTCACTTTACCTCTTCTGTTACTCTTTATCTGTTTCAAAAAATATATTATGCGTGGTGTCAGTCGTGCAGGTATTAAAGGTTAATATCATTTATAGGAGTGAGAAAAATGAAAAAAGCTTATTTGGCTGTCTTAGGTTTAGTTGCTGTTACTTTGGCTTCATGCGGTGGTACTACTAGTACTGGAACCAGCACTGGTGGTGAATCCACTTCAACTGAAACCAGTACTGATATTGTTCAACCAGCCGGTACTAAGGAAATTCAGTTCTGGCATTGTATCGGACATGATAAGATGAAGAACCTTCAGCGTATTGTTGATCAGTTCAACAACGCTCATGCTTCCACTGATGGCTACTATGTCAAGCCTTATCAGATTGCCGGTTCCTATGACGCTCTTCATGATTCGGTCAAAACCAAGCTCAACGCCGGTTTCGTTCCTTCCATCACTATGGGTTATCCGGATTCTTTTGCCGAATATATCGGTAGTCAGGGTGCCAGCAAATCCAAGATTTTAAATCTTTCCTCTTTCATCAGCAGCGATACCTCTTTCAAGCCTTCTGAATTTGTTCCTCAGTATTACAACGAAGGAAGCGGATATCAGTATGAAGGTGTCTACTCTCTTCCTTTATACAAGTCAACTGAAGTCATGTACTACAACAAGACTATGTTTGAAGGTTCTAAGTTCTATGCCGCCAATAAGGATAAGACCTATGGTTCCTATAGTGCCAAGTTAGGTGATCCTTCTACTTGGGATTGGGATACTTTGACTTATGTTGCCGGAGAAATCCAGGCTGAATATAAGACTACCTCCGATTTCCATGCCTTAGGCTATGATTCAGATTCCAATCTTTTCATCAGTCAGATGGCTCAGAGAAATATTCCTTATACCACTGCTTCTGGTACCAAAGCCGATCATTTCCTCTTTGTTGATACAGCCACTGCTAAGCCAAATGCTGACTTGCTTAGTTTCTCTCAGAATATCTACAACCTTACTACTGCCGGTTCATTAGTCACTCAGGGTAGTTACGGAAGTTATGCTTCTGATCTGTTCCTGAAGAAGAAGGTTATGTTCACTATCGGTTCTACCGGCGGTTCTGCCTACAATGAACCTGGAAATTCCTTTGACTGCGGTTTGACTACTGTTCCTACTTATCAGAATACTAACAAATATATCATGCAGGGACCTTCTCTCTGTTTCTTCAATACTTCCAATACTGCCAAGGAAGCTGCTTCCTGGGAATTCTATTCCAAGTATATTTCCGATGCAACCTTAAATGCCCAGCTGGCTTTGGAAAATTCCTATGATCCAGTCAAAACCTCTTCTTATGATACTGATGATTATAAGGATTGGATTGCTGATGGACGTGATTCTGATGGAAATGAAGATGTCACTGCTGAACTTCAGTACCGTATTCCTGCCCTTACTTCCACTTTAAAGGACAACTATATCACTTCACCGGTTTTCATCGGTTCTTCTACTGCCAGAACTCAGATCGGTTCAATCATCAAGTATGCCAAGGAACAGAATGGCGATGTTTCTAAGGCCATTATTCAGGCTTATTCTAACTGTGTACTCAATTCCTAAGGAGAAAACCGAATGAAAACAAAATCATTTATCAGCCTTGCTGCAATTGCTTTATTAGTTACCGGTCTATCCGGCTGCAATAACGTAACTTCTGCTCTTCCCAGTACTTCTACTGAGACTTCTACTGAACCTTCTACTGAGACATCTGTTTCTACTTCGACTTCGACTGTCGATGTCACCAAGGATGTTGTCGCCGATACTAAGCTTAAACTTACCGATGAAGTCTTTGCCAAGGTCATGAGCAATAAGTCTGATGCTGCCTATGACAAGTCCTTATCTGATTTCAATGTCACTGGTGTTGAGAGAATGCTTACCACCTCTGATTATGCTCCTAATTCAGCTGGCACTGTCTTCACTAACTATGTTGATGGTGATACCACTCAGTTTACTTCCTATAACGGAAACTATTCTGTTAAGGTCAGATATTTGGCTGTTGATACTCCGGAATCCACTTCTGAAATTGAAGAATGGGGAAAGTCCGCTTCAAAGTTCAATAAATCCATCCTTACTAATGCTAAGGTTGTCATTGTCCAGTCAGCTGCTTCTGCTAAGTCAGGAGAAGAAGGCGAAGCTGATCTTGATGGCTATCAGAGATCATTAGCTTATGTCTGGTATTCCAATGTCAGCAATCCGACTTTAAATGATTTCAGAAACCTTAATCTGGAATTGGTTTTCGAAGGATATTCACTCTTCTCTGGTTCCAGAGATGATATGGATTCTGATTTCTATGATGCTTTCACTGAAGCTAATGATATTGCTCAGGCTCTCAATAAAAAGAGATACTCTGATGATGTCGATGAAAATTATTATTATGGAAATGCCAAGGCTTTAAGTCTTGATACTCTTTATAATCAGTCTTATTACACTAATTCCGATGATCATGGTGTTAAGTATTCTATGTACTGCGATGAATACACCAAGTGGACTTTTGAAGGTGTCGTTTCCAGAAAGGTTGGCGAAGCTTTCTATATTCAGGACAAAATCGGCGATAACTATTATGGCCTTTATGTCTTTACTTTGAGATCTTATGCTCCTATTAAGATTGGCAACAGAATCAAGGTCAGCGGTATTCTTTCTTGGTATGGCGGTGCTTATGAGTTAAGCGGTGTTTCCTATTCCCGTTTCTCCCATGTTGACGGCGATATTGAATATGTCACTGATTCGGAAGGCAACCGTGTTACTGAGACTGTCACTCCTATTGAGTGCACTCCTAGCGAACTTCAGGCCGGAAAGTATCCTTGTGTCTTGGTTAAGCTTAAGGGCTTAGGCGATAACAAGCTTCATTTCAATACTTCTATCGGTACTTCTTCTTATGCTTATGGTGGTGCTCAGGAACTCAACACTTATAATGAAGCTTATCCTTTCTACAACACCAATAATGATTTAGTCTTATTCGGAAAGTTCGGTTCTGATATGCAGAATGTCACTAGCTTCTCCACTCTTACCGGAAAAGCTGAGTATATCCGTATCAAAGTTCCTTATGATACTATCCTTACCGGAAACGATGGACGCGTTGTCACTTCCTATCGTTATTTCACTGGAACCAATGATGCTGATGGCAATGAAGCCTATCAGTACTATATTTCTGGTCAGGCCAGCATAGTCTATGCCATGAACAACAACACTGTCTTATCCGGAGAAGAAACTCCTAGTGAGACTGGTACCTTCTCTAAGGGTTCTGTCTATGTTAAGGGCTCTTTCAACGCCGAAGGCCAGGAAGAAGATCTTTCTTATTCTACTGTCTATCAGTATTCCTCTACTCTTAATGGAGAAAATAGTCATTGGACTGAACTTGGAAAAGATCTTTCCGTCTTCCGCAACTCTTTCACCAGAAAGGTTGTCACTGACGTTATCGGTATTTCTCAGAACTATGAATCAACCAGCGGAAATCAGAAGTATTCACTTCAGATCTGTATGTCCAACCGTATTGACGATGGTTCTTATGATTTCACCAATTTCCAAGAGGCTGAATAATTATGGAAAATGAAGAAAAGAGAGAAATGAGCCAAAAGCTCCATAAGCAAAGTCAGGAACAATATGACATTCAGCAGAATGCTCTTTGCTATGTTGTTATTGGCGGAATCCTTATGGTCATTGGTGTTCTCTTTATTTTCATGGCTATGAAGAGAGAGAACAACATTCTTGTCGGTATCGATGTAACTTCAATTGCTTTCTACATTATGGTTATTGCTTTAGCCGGCGGTGTTGCTTCTATGGCCTATGGACTTGTTCGTTTCTTCCGTGCCCGTATCGCACGCAAAGCTGTTCTTAGACAAATCAGTAGTTTGAAATAGAAAGGATTTATCAAATGAAAAATAAATTAGTATTCAGTCTCTTAGCTATGGCCTCTTTGGCTTTAGCCGGTTGTTCCGGAACTTCTGCTGCCGGTTCTACTTCCACTTCCACTTCTGTCGCTGAATCCACCTCTGTCTCAACTTCTACTTCTACCTCCACCTCTACTTCTACTGCTCCAGTCTTAGCTGAGCTTTCCATCTCCTACACCGGAGATGCTGTTGTTGGCGAAGATATCACTTTTATTGCCATGTATGATAAGAGCCCTATTGCTGATCAGGCTTCTGTAACTTATTCCTGCAGTCCTGCTGGTTACATTGCCTTTACCGGAAATGTAGGAACAATTGTTGCCGGCGGCGAAATCACTGTCAGTGCTTCCTATACTCCCGAAGGATCAGCTACTGCCGTTACTACCTCTGTTGTTGTCTCCGTCAAGGTTCCTGGACAGGCTGATCCGATTTCCTCAATTGAATTCCCAGCTGGTTCTGCTGGTACAGGTCGTGGAACTGTAGTCGGTGACTATGATGTCAAAGGCTTAGTTACTGCTGTCACTTCCAAGGGTTATATGATTGATGATGGAACTGGTGCCATCTTTGTTTTCACTAACAGTGAATGCACTTATGAATTAAACGATTATCTTGAAGTTAAAGGTGAAGTCCAGACCTATTATCAGGTTCTTCAGTTCACAACTTCTGCTGCTACTAAACTGACTGGCGAAAAACCAACTTTAGCTGCTGCTACTCCTCTTACCGGTACTGAAACTGCTAAGTGGGAAACTGCTGGCTACAAGAATCCTAAGGATAACAGACTTCTTTCCTTCACTGGCGAATGCAAGAAGGACGGAACTTATTCTTACTTCAATCTTGAAGGCGATACCAAGCAGATGAGATTCTCCGGTATTCCTAGCAACGTCAACTTAGTCGAAGGCATCACCTATTCACTTACCGGTTATTACAACGGCTTCAATAGCTCATTCAAGTATAATTCTATGTATATGAGCACTTTCAAAGGCTCCTTTGCTACTCTTACCGGACTTGAGATCTCTACTGAAGGAGATGTTACTTCTTTAGGTATCGGAACCGATCTTGCTCTTTCCGTTACTGCCACTCCTGAAAATGCTAATCCTGCTGTTACCTGGGCTTCCGATGATGAGAGTGTTCTCACCGTTTCCGAAACCGGTGTTGTCACTGGTGTTGCTGTTGGTACTGCCACTGTTACTGCTACCAGTACTGAGAATACTGCCATTAAGGATACTATCGAACTGACTGTCAATGAAGCCAGCTCACTTCCTATAAGCGGCGTTTTCGAGAAAGCTGTTCCTAGCGGTTGGACCAATATCGGAAAATATGCTATTGAATATTATTCCAGTGGTGATGCCAAGGCTAATAGTATTGGCTTTGGAGTCCAGTCTCCTAAATTCATTACTACTGCCACTAGTCTCAATGTCAGTGTTGAAATCAGCAGTCTTAATCCTAAAACCAACGTTTCTGGCGGAGATGATCATGTCTTTACTGTCAAAGGCCTTGATTCTACCGGAGCTGAGATCTCTGGCGCTGTTGCCTATATTGACTCTGTTGATGCTAATACTGAATCATCAACCACCCTTACCGGAACCGGAATTGCCTATGTCGCTGTTTCCATGACTGGTTGGTACACTAAGGATGGCACTTCTTACAATCTTGGTTTACATGCCGTCAACATCGCTGAAACTGTTCTTTAATTTTTGAATATGCTATAGTGCCCCCAAATTGGGGGCACTATTATTTTATGCTTGACTATTCGGACAAAAAATAGAATAATATTAAGGCTATCTAAGGTTATCTCTGGAGCAATACTCAAGTGGTTAAGAGGAGTCCCTGCTAAGGACTTAGTGCGAGTAATCGCAGCAAGAGTTCAAATCTCTTTTGCTCCGCCATTGATTAATCCGCGTTTGCTGTCAATCAGGAAATGCTCAATAGCTGCTTCTAAGAAGCAAAAATTAAATTGCCATTCATTCAGTTAACTGGGTGCGTGGCAATTTTTTTGTTTATTTTTTTAGCTGAAAACAGAAATGCAATCTTTCTTTATTTAAAAGTAAAAATGTATGGGGTTTCCTTTTTAAAAAAATAAAAAAAGCCTCAATTTTGGTACAAAATCAAGCAAAAATGTATCTTAGAAATATCTCATAATTTAAACATAATTGTATATTTAAACACACATTGATAAGTAAATCAATATTTTTTATTCAAAAAATTAAAAAAATATGTTATAATAAATTAGCTGAAGTTGAAAAGCTGCCAGATTGTTTATTTCATCTCTAATTGGCTTAGCGTTATCGTTAGGCTTTTTAATTGTTAAATGAACAGCATGGTCTGAAGGGGGAAATATGTCACTTTACCAAATTGGCGATAAGGGAATCGATAAACGTGGACGTGTTTTTGTTGTTGAAACCATTCAGGAAAAGGATTTTGGAGCTGGTCCATCGGATTATCTTATCATGAAGCCTTGCTTTCCCTATGACTTAACTCCTGATTATCGTTTCTTTGTCCCAGCAGATAAGGCTAACAATATTCTTCACCCGGTTCTGACTGATTCTGAAGCCCTGGATTTGATTGATTCTCTTAATGAACTAGATCTCTTTCCGGATCTTGGCCCCAGAGAGCGCAAAATCCAGTTCCAGACAGCCGTAAGCTCAGGCGAGAGGAAAGATATCTGCCGAGTCATCAAGACCCTTAAAGCCTATCGTGAGAAGCGTAAGCTTGAGAATAAGCCTTTCTCTGACTTTGATCACCGACTTCTGGATTCACTTGTTTCTATGATTGGTGATGAGATGTCTATTGCTTTGAATATTCCGGAAAAAGATATTAACGATTTCATCAAGGAACGTACCGGAAGTTATTTATTCTAATCTAATAAAAATGCCTGAAGAACTCAGTTCTTCAGGCTTATTTTATTTTTCTTCTTTGTCTTCTTCGGAATCAATATCAGTTGGTGTTTCCCTAGCAATCAGATTATTGACAACGAATTTTACGGAATCGACAACCTGTTTTTTGCTTTCTGCTGGAAGATCCTTGATGTTGTCATAGATTTTGATCAGATATTTATCGACTGACATATCACTGATGTATGAAGTGACGGTTTCTTCAGTTACTTCTTTTTGTTCTTCTTTAGTTTTTCTTCCTACTAAGAAGTCGATTGAAACATTGAAGATATCCGCAAAACGGCATAATGTAGCAATACTCGGCTCAATTCTTCCGATTTCATAATCGGAAATATTATATTGCTTAAGTCGCATTTTCTTAGCAAGCTTTCCTTGGGTAAGTCCGGCTTTCTTTCTAAGAAAACGTAGGTTATCTTTTAACTGCATAGGTTACCTCCATATATAATCGTATTAATGCTAGCTTTTAAGCCAAGAAAAAAGCAAGATTCCTCTTTGCTTCCATTCAGCTTGTGTATATTATAATTTACAAATAGAATTTGCTCAATTTATTTTTTGGTTTGAAGGTAAAGTTGGGACAATTGTCACTTTTTTGTATATGTCTAAGATATTAAGCCTGCTTTTCTTAATGCATCATTGAAATTTTCGACTGTTTTGTTGTAGTTCATAACGTTAGGATCTTGGAAAGTTCCGTTGAATGGCCATTCAGATTCTGATCCTTCAAAATAAATTCTTAAGCTCCAAATATCAGGAAGAGCATTAATATCAATAGAAGTTATGTTTTTCGGAATATAAAGGAATTTCAGTGATGAGCAACCCGAAAATAAATTTGCGGGAAGACTAGATAGGCCATTCGTTGAGGGATTGAAAAGAACATAACTAAGAGTAGAACAGTTTGTGAAAACGCCGTTGCCAATTGATTTTAGTGAAGAAGGAGCAGTGAAACTGACTAATGATACACATCCACTAAATGCATTATTTCCGATATTCACAGCCTTTGGCAATGAAACGGTTTTTAATGAATTACAGCCTTCAAAAGTATTATCAGGAATATCTGTGAGGTTTGCAGTTATTGTATTTAATGCGGGATTTGAGCTAAAAACATTTGCACCTAATTCAGGATTTCCTTCAATTACTAAAGAAAATAATGACTTCATTCCAGTAAAAGCATTACTTCCTATTTTTGTAATGTTATCGGTAATGGTGATTTTCTTCATACGATATTCATCGCTCTTAAATGCATTTTCTTGGATTTCGGTGACAGGATAAGTGATACCGTCGATGATAGTATATTCTGGTGTAGTCCAAATACCATTGGCTGGGAAAGTATCAGAAGCTCCAAAATTGAATCCACTGATTACTCCAGTTCCCTTTTTAGCTGTATATGTATATGGTAATAAAGTTTCCTGATGTGAGAAGACAAATCCAACGTTTGAATCCTTATTTGCATTTTCAATTGAATTTTTGAGAGCATTATATTCCTGAACGGATGAAGGATTCTTCCCTGACTTATAGGAGAAAGTTAAATCGTAAGTATAAGTATAGGTATTGTTATCGAATTTTAGCTGATATAAGGATAAGTCATTATTTAAACTTGCAAGTTTTTCAACACCTAAAAATGACGTGATAGAAATTGGTGTAATTTCAGTTTTGTTTGAATAGACAGAAACATAGTTTGTAAGGGCAGTTGGAATATAGAAAGCACCAAAAGGAGATGTTGATCCTTTTGATGTCCAGGTTACGGAGAAATCCTTTGGTTTTACAATATCAGAACTGAAATCATCAGAAACACTAGCGGTATTCAATGAGGAAAGAAGATTGATTCCTAAGCCTCTGACAGAACCATCTGGTAAGGTAGTTTGGGCCTGATCAATTGCTAAGTAATAATTTTCTGAACCTTTGGTGATGTCAAAAGAACCAGTATTATCACTTCCAACGGTTTTGAAATTCACTGGGGCATTAATGACATTTTCTTTAGTGGTTGTAGCTCCTGATGATGAAAAATACCAGAGGGCATATACGCCACCTGAAAGACTGGAACCACCAACAAGAACCGATAGAGTCGCAAAAATTGCTCTGATTTGTTTGTTCATATCTCTATAATATTATACAATACATATTCAAATTTCAATATTTTAACGCTTACAGGCAAAAGTAGTGACTTTTATCCTAAAAAAAGTGATATTTGTCCTAAAAACGTAAAAAATGCGATATATATCGACTTTTTTTAATTTTAATTTTTTTAATTTTATCGTAATTCTCACTTGAAACCAGCAATTAAGTTTTTTTAAAATTGTTTCTATTTTTTTCGGTTTTGTTTGAATATTTCAGTCAATCAATATATCGTATTAAGTATGTCATCAACAATAAATGAAATTAACTGGTTTCCTGGCCATATGAAGAAAGCCAGAAACAAAATCGAAGAAAAACTTAAGCAGTGTGATGGTGTCATTGAAATAGGTGATGCCAGAGCCCCTTATAGTTCTTTTCCTGATTATCTGGATAAGATTACGGAAGGAAAGACCAAGGTCTATGTCTTTTCGAAAGCTGATTTAGCTGATCCAGTAGCTTTTGCTAAACAGAAGCAAATGCTTCTTGAAAAAGGCATTCAGCCTTTCTGTCTGGATTTAAGAGATAAGAATCAGGCTAAGCCCTTGCTTCAATATCTTTCAACTGTGAAGTCCTCAAAGGATAACCGATATATAAAATTAGGATTTCCGCTTCCGGCTAAGCATTTTATTGTCTTAGGTATTCCGAATGTCGGAAAATCGACTTTTATCAATTCTTTGGCTGGTAAAAAGAAGGCTGCGGTTGAAAACCGCCCAGGAAAGACAAGAGATGAACCTTTAATCAAGGTTGCTGATAAAGTATATATTTTTGATGCACCTGGTATTCTTGAACCGAATTACGAAGATAAGGAAGTAGCTGTTAAGCTTGCTCTTTTAGGATCTATCCGAATCGATATTTTACCGACCATTCCTTTGACTGATTATCTTTTGGATTTATTGAGAAATAAATATCCTGAACTTCTGAAAGAAAAATATCATATTGACTTATCTTTGTCAGATGAGGAATTCTATACTCAGATTGCAATTAACCGAAAAATGATCATTACCGGATCCAAACCGGATTCCGACCGTGCAAGAATGACTTTTCTGACTGAGTTCAGAAATGGTCTGATTGGAAGAATATCATTAGATGATTAAGAAAAAAGAGACTAATAATCTTTTCCTTTTTGATTGTGAAATCAGAAAGAAAAATAATGTTATCAATATTGCGGGTTTTGATGAAGCCGGACGTGGTCCCTTAGCCGGACCGGTTTCCTGTGCCGGAGTTATTCTTCCATCTGATTATGAGAATGATCAGATTAATGATTCCAAGAAACTGACAGATAACGAAAGAAGAAAATTGGCTAATGAAATCAAAACAATTGCTTTAGCCTATTTTGTCTGCCTTATTCCGGTGGAGACAATTGATTCAATTAATATTCTTGAAGCTGACCGAGTCGGAATGGAAACCTGTCTTTTGGAAGTAGAAAAGAAAATTAATGTTGATTATCTCATCACTGATTATATGTCACTTCACACTAAGAAACCGATTTTGGCTATTGCTAAAGGTGATGCCACCAGTCAGTCCGTGGCTGCGGCTTCTATCCTAGCTAAGGTTACCCGTGATGATTATATGATTGAACTAGATAAGAAATATCCTGAGTATGGTTTTAAATCCAACAAAGGCTACGGAACTAAGACTCATTTGGAAGCTTTGAAAAAATACGGTTTTATCAAAGGAATTCACCGCCTTTCCTTTGAACCGGTTAAATCGATGGCTAATGGCGAAGAACAGCTAGTCCTTTTCTGATTGTTGGAAAAATTCCTACCTGATTACCGATAAATGGTAGGAGGGTTATTCTATGGATACCACAGTAAGGGATGTTCTGCTTTATTTATCAGTGAAATATCAAGGGAATTGGAATTTGATGTATAAAGCTATTAAGAATAAGCAGCCATTTTCAAATGAAAATGTTACGGATGCCTACAATAAGACAAAAACTGAATTTTTGGCTTTGACTGATGAGAATTACCCTGAAGGTCTGAAGAATCAGCCTAATCCTCCGTTTATTCTTTATTATTACGGGAATATCAATTTATTGAATGAGGGGTATCGGCTTTCTTCTATTGGAACTAGGACCCCATCTCTTTATCAATCCGACATGGTATATAAACTGATCAAAGAGACGGAAAGGGAATTGGATAACCGGGTCGTTATTGTTTCTGGGATGGCTAAAGGATTGGATTGTTCTTCTATGAAGGCTGCTATGGAGACCAATGCTCCGGTAATTTCCGTCATTGGTTCCGGAATTAATAATCCTTATCCTTCAGAAAATCATGAGATTTATGAATACTGCAAATCCGGTAAAGGCTTGGTTCTCTCTGAATATCCGGATATGGAAGAAGCTAAACCTGACAACTTCGTTTTCCGGAATCGGATTATTGCCGCCTTAGGAAATCAGATGTTTGTCGAAGGCGGGAGTCTTCGGTCGGGAACTTCTTCTAGTGTCAGACTCGCTCTTGATGCCAATAAGGATATTCTTGCTCTTCCCTGCAATGTTTCTGGTGATGATCTGACCAATGTTCTGATTCAGGAAGGAGCACGTTCAGTTCTTTCAGCAAAAGACCTGGTTGAGGCTATAAAAGAAAAAGCGGTTTAGGGTAATGAAAATTTCTTACCTTTAGGTAAAGAAAAAAAGTCTTGACAAAACTCTGAGTTGTTTTAATAATAGTTACGCTTTTCAAATTTCCTATATTAATAAGGATAGGAGGATAATAAATGAAATTAATTATTGTTGAATCACCACATAAGAGTCAGATTATCGGTAAGTTTCTTGATTCCGAATATACTGTCTTAGCTTCAAAGGGACATGTCCGTGATTTGGCTAGTTCCGGAAAAATGGGACTGGGTGTTGATGTCGATAATGGCTTCAAACCTAATTATGTCATTCCTAAGGATAAGGTTGCCGTTGTAAAGCAGCTTAAGGAAGCCTGTAAGAAGGCTGATCAAGTCTTCCTAGCAACTGACCCTGACCGTGAGGGAGAAGCTATCGCTTGGCATTTGGCTCAGGTCTTAGGCCTGGATGTGAATACTATTCCCCGTCTTGAATTCCATGAAATCACTAAACCGGCTATTCTTAAGGCTTTAGATAATCCTAAGACCATCGATTTAGCTTTGGTTGAATCTCAGGAAACCAGAAGAATCATTGATAGACTTATGGGCTATCGTCTTTCCAATCTTCTGCAGAAGAAGCTTAAATCCAGAAGTGCTGGCCGTGTTCAGTCAGTTGTTCTGAAGCTTCTTGTTGAAAAAGAAAAAGAAATTCAGGCCTTTGTTCCAACTGAATATTGGACTATAAATGCTGATTTCATTACTTCTACCTCAGCTAAGATTAAGGCTGACCTCAATTCATATAAAGGTGTTCCCGCTAAGATTGCCAATGAAGGTGAAGCAGATGGCATACTGAAGTCTCTTCCTGAACAATTCACTATCTCTTCCGTTAAGAGCGAGACTAAATACCGTGAACCACAGGCTGCCTTTACTACTGCCTCTCTTCAGCAGGCTGCCTTCAGTCACTTCCATTTCACTACCAAGAGAACTTCGGCAATAGCCCAGAAATTATATGAAGGTACTCAGATAGACGGAACCTATACTGGTCTTATCACCTACATCAGAACTGACTCAATCCGTCTTTCTGATGAATACATTTCGGCTGCCAAAGATCTTATCACTGAGAAATATGGCACTGAATATATCGGAAAAGGCCATCATCAGAAGACTGATAAGAATGTTCAGGATGCTCATGAAGCTATCAGACCGACCAATATTGACTACACCCCCAGCATTGTCAAACCCTATCTTTCAAATGAGGAATATCAGCTTTATACTCTCATCTATGACCGAGCCTTAGCCAGTATTATGGCTAGCCGCTGTGATAATATTTCGACTGTCACTTTCTTAGGAAATGAAGCTACTTTCACTGCTTCTAGTACTCGCAATGTTTTCCCTGGCTATGATAAGGTCTATGAGAAATACGAAGAAGAGGATAAAGAGAATAAACTTCCTGAATTAAAGGAAGGCGATCAGGTTACTATCAGTAACCCTGAGAAAATCCAACATTTCACTAAGGCTCCTAACCGTTACAATGAAGGAAAGGTTGTCAAAGTCATGCAGGATGACGGAATTGGTCGTCCTTCTACCTATTCAGCCACTATTACCAATCTTCTGAATTCTGAGTATATCGAAAGCAAGAAGGGCTCACTTGTTCCAACTGAACAGGGAATCCTGACTTCTGATCAGCTTGAACAATTCTTCCCTAAATATATGGATGTCAATTATACTGCCAATATGGAAACCAAACTGGATATGATTTCCGAAGGTCAGGAAGAAAAGAATGAGCTTCTGGTTGGCTTCTGGTCAGAGTTCTGCAATTATTTCGAAAGTGCCATGGAGAAAATGGAAAAGGTAAAGCCGGTTGAAGTTGGCCGTCAATGCCCGGTCTGTTCTAATCCTCTGGTTATCCGACATGGAAAATACGGTGATTTTGTCGGCTGTTCTAATTATCCAGCCTGCAATTACATCGAAAAGCCTGAACAGGAATACATCGAAGACCGTGTCTGCCCGGATTGCGGCGGAAAGCTCATTAAGAGACATTCTAAGCGCGGTGAGTTCGTTGGCTGTTCAAATTATCCTAAATGCCGTTATCTTGAAGATCTGGACGGAAACAGAATCGTTAAGGAAAAGAAGGAAATTGTCATACCTGATGATGCTCCTATCTGTCCTTCCTGCCATGTCGGCCATCTGATTGAAAAGACCAGCCGTTATGGAAAAACCTTCATTGGCTGTTCGAATTATCCTAAATGTCATTACATCAAGAAAGATGAGAACGCTCCTGAGTCGAAGCCTAAAAGACGTTACAGCAAAAAGACAAAGTAAACCAAGCCCTGTTTAACAGGGCTTTTCTATAGCAATTATTTGCACTAATGTCTAAATATTCGTATAATTTTATTGAAGAAAAAAGAGGATACCAAGATGAGTATTAAAGTTGAACCGTACATACCTGATGAAGATTATGACAATCCCGCAATGGTGACTGATTTTTATGAGTTCACCATGGCCAACTGTCTTTTCCTTAATGGATATAAAGACGTCTCAATGGTCTTTGATATGTTTTTTCGTGACAATCCAGATAATTTAGGCTATTCAATTTCCTGTGGTCAGGATAAGCTGACTAAATTCCTGCTGAATTATCATTTTACTGAGAAAGATCTTATCTGGCTGAAAACCAAAGGAATGAGCGAAGAATTCCTGGAATATCTTTCCACTTACAAATGGAATGGTGACATGTATGCCATGAAGGAAGGAACCGTCTGTTATCCTCAGGTTCCGATGGTCAGAATCGAATGCGATATGGTTGGTGCCATTCTCATTGAGACTTACCTCCTTCAGACTATGAATTTCCATTCTCTGATTGCTACTAAAGCTACCAGAATTTCCGGATTAGCTACTCATCTTCATAGAAACGTCATGGAATTCGGTACCAGACGTGCTCAGGGTGAATCAGCCGGCAATGATGGGGCTTATGCCGCTATCTTAGGTGGCTGTGTCGGAACTGCTAACTGTTTAGCTGAGATGAAGTTCGGACCGGATGTTAAGGCTGTCGGAACTGTTGCCCATTCATTCATTGAATTTTTCCCAACTGAATTAGATGCCTTCCGGGCTTTTGCTAAAACTTATCCGGATAACATTTCTTTGCTCCTTGATACTTACAATGTTTTTGAATCCGGTGTCAAGAATCTGATAAAGATTGATGATGAAATGATTGCTAAGTATCCTGATGATCCTAATAAGAGGGTTAAGGCCGCCCGTATTGATTCCGGAGATTTGGCCCGTGCTTATAAGAGACTCAGAAAAATATTAGACAAGGCTGGTAAACCATATATTAAATTAGTGGCTTCCAATTCACTTGATGAAAAGAAAATGGCTGATATGGAAATCTATGAAGATGCCCATTTTGATTCTTACGGTGTCGGTGAGAAGCTGATTACTTCAGCAACAGACCCGGTTTTTGGTGGTGTTTATAAGCTGGTTGCTGTTAAAAATCCCGATGGAACCTATGCTCCGAAAATGAAGTGTTCTGATTCCTCAGTAAAGGCTATTATTCCTGGAAAGCTTATGGCTTACCGTGTTTTTGATGAAGAAAACAAAGGTCAGTGCGATATCATTGCTATGGATGACGAAGTCATCGAAGAAGGCAAACCAATCCGAATCTTCAATTTTGATCCAGAAGATTTCCGTCGTGACCGAATCATTGTTCCCGTCCGGGTCGAGAAGCTTCTTCATCCTTTCATCGTTGGGGGAAAACTGGTTACTGAACTTCCGACAATCAAGGAAAAGAAGGAATATATCCGTGATCAGTTAGAGAACCATGTTTGGGAATCTGAGCTTCGTCCGGAACTTCCTCATCCTCACTATATTGATTTGACTGAAAAAGTCTTTAATACCCGTGAAAATATGTATCGCAAGCTTCATGGCGGTAACCTATAATAATGAAAAAAGCTCTCTTTTTTGGGGGATCTTTTAATCCGGTCACTGTCGCTCATGTGGCTTTGGCTGATTTTGTCCGACAGCAAATGGGATTTGACTATGTGATTTTTGTTCCGGCTAAATCCCACTATATTCTTTCTACCGAAAAGAAAAGCTTTTCTTTTTCGGAACAGGAAAGACTGGAGATGCTGAAAAAAGTATCTTTGAGTCATCCTTGGATGTTGGTTTCTTCATTGGAGATTGATTCTCCTGTTCAGCCTAGGACTTACTTAACCCTTAAGACTCTGAGAGAAGAGGGCTATGAGCTGAAACTTCTTTTCGGAAGTGATTGGCTGAAGAAACTTTCTTCTGATTGGCTGTATATTAAAGAAATCTGTCAGGAGTTCGGTATAGTTGTGATGAAACGCAACAATGACCGATTAACTGAAGTCATCGACAATGATGAATACCTGACTTCCATCAAACCTTACCTGACTTTAATTGAAACACCTGATTTCTTTCAGGGAGTTTCTTCAACAAAAATCAGGGAAGCCATTGTTAATGGCAATCTGAATGAAGAAGTAAAGAGGATGATTCCTCAGGAACTAGATGGATTAGAAGCATATCTCGGGAGGGATGAAAAATGAGAAACCAAATGATCAAAGTTGGCTGTGCTGTTCCTAAGCTGAAGATTGCCAATGTGGATTTCAATTCCCACTCTATTATTTCTCTGATTCGAAAAAACCGTGATTGTTCAATTCTGGTTTTCCCAGAACTGTCTTTGACGGGTTATTCCTGTGGTGATCTGTTTTTTCAGCAGGCATTATTGGATAGATGTCTGGATGCTTTAATCGATATTGCTAGTGCGACCATTGATCTTAAGGGGATGACGGTGGTTATCGGATTACCGGTCAGATTCCGAAATTCTCTGTATAATTGTGCGGCCTATCTTTCTCAGGGAGAGATACTAGGTATCGTACCTAAAATAAATATTCCTAATTATGGTGAATTCTATGAAAGAAGATGGTTTGCCTCGGGCAAAGACATTCTGAGCCAAAGCTTAAGCGTTAAGGATGAACTGATTCCTTTCGGCTGCAATCTTTTATTTGAGGATGAAAAGACTCAGGCAATCATTTCCACGGATATCTGTGAAGATCTTTGGGTTATGGATAAACCCTCAACCAAAGCCTGCATGGCCGGAAGCAACATTACTGTCAATCTTTCTGCCAGTGATGAAACTATCTCTAAGGATGATTACCGCCGTAATCTGGTTTCTATGCAGTCAGGTTCCTGTTATAGCACCTATATCTATTGTTCATCAGGAATGGATGAATCTTCTACTGACTTGGTTTTTTCTGGCCATTGTCTGATTGCCAATAACGGCAGTCTTCTTAATGAAACCATTTTTCCTAAGTCTGATAGTGTCATCAAAGCCATTATCGATTTAAAGCAAAATGAATATAACCGTCTTCATCAGTCGACTTTTGATAATTTCAGTGAAGATGATTTCTTTGATTATCTTCCCTGTAATGTCCAGCCTTTAGGCGGTAAGCCTGAGATTAAGGCTTCTGAATTATCTGCTCTGCTTTCTGAAAACCATTATGCTGTTTCTAAAACTCCTTTTGTTCCGGAAAATGATTTAGTCAGAAAAGAACGCTGTCAGGAAATCCTCAGAATTCAGGCTAATGGCTTAGCTACCAGAGTCCGGAATACCGGAATCAAAAATTTGGTCATCGGAGTTTCCGGAGGCTTAGATTCAACTTTAGCTCTTTTGGTTTGCCAGGAAGCTAAGAAGCTGGTTCCTGATATCTCTATTCTTGGCTATACTATGCCAAATAAAGGCAATACTTCTTCTTTGACTTATCACAATTCCATTGATCTGATGGTTGAACTAGGCATTAAGCCCCAGATTGTTCCGATTGATGAAGGAGTAAAGGTTCATTTAGCCGATATCGGCCATTCTGATAAATACGAGGGTTCTTTTGATACTGCCTATGAGAATGCTCAGGCAAGATACAGAACCTATATTCTGATGGATTGTGCAAATATGAATAACGGTTTGGTTGTCGGAACCGGAGATCTTTCGGAACTGGCATTAGGTTGGTGCACCTATAATGGTGACCATATGTCAATGTATGCTGTCAACACCTCAATTCCTAAGACTTTGGTGAAATATATTGTTGAAACATATGCTTTGACTTTGGCTGATGACAAGCTAAAGAAAGTCCTGCTTTCTATTGTTGATACTCCTATTACTCCCGAACTTACTCCGACTCTTGATGGAGAAATTTCTCAGAAAACTGAGGAAAAGATTGGAAAATACGATCTTAATGATTTCTTCCTCTACTATCATCTGCGATTTGCTTCCTCTCCGGAGATGATCATGGCCTTAGCCTGTGTTGCTTATCCTCATCTTGATAAATCTGCTATTAAGGAAGCTTTGATCCGTTTCTACAAGAGATTTTATTCTCAGCAGTTCAAGCGCAGCTGTCTTCCTGATGGTCCAAAGGTCGGAAGTGTCACTTTATCACCACGAGGTGATTACCGTATGCCAAGTGATGCTGATGTCTCAATGATTATTTCCCTTCTGGAAAAGTGCTAATTGATGAAGAAAACAGTCTCAGATAATAAAATTTTTCGGATACAGGATGGCGAGTTAAAAGACCTTCTAACCTATCTTGATTCGGTTTTAGGCTATTCCGAAAAAACCAGTCTCAGTTATGGAGAAGATATTTCTGATTATCTGTTTTTTCTTCAGAATCGGAATATTTCCAAAAGTCAGATCAATAAGAATCAGATTCGTGAATATCTTCTCAGTCTGAATATCAAAGGCCTGAAGCCTACTTCCGTGAAAAGATATATCTCCAGTATCCGCCATTTTTATAAATATCTTTGTCAGTATAAGGGATATCAGAACAATCCTTTTGATACGATTCTTTCCCCTAAAAAAGAAAAAAACCTTCCTCAATTTCTTTCTCAGGAAGAAATAAATTCGTTCTTTGATGCCAATTGCCAGAGAACTGATAAGTTGGTATATCGTGATCAGGCAATATTAGAGCTGATGTTTGCTTCCGGACTTCGCTGCTCAGAAGTCGTCAGCTTAAAAACTGAAATGATTAGTTTCGAGTCACAGACTATGAAAATCATTGGAAAAGGTGATAAAGAAAGAATTGTTCCTTTTTCCAAGACTGCCCAGAAAAGCCTGCTTGACTATCTTCATCTTTCTAGGCATTCTTTGATAAAACCCAACCAGACTGACTGCGGATTTTTCTTTCTTAATTGCCGTGGAAATCGGCTTACTGAGCGGGGGCTAGAGAAGATTATTTCTTCTTGTCAGGAAAAATCAGGGTTTGAATTGAAGGTTCATCCACATATGCTGAGACATTCCTGTGCTACCAGTCTTCTGAACAATGGGGCTGATATCAAGACTATTCAGGAAATTCTCGGCCATCAATCAATTGCGACCACCTCAATTTATACTCATCTTACCTATGAAGATTTAAAGAAGACTTACGAAAGCTGCTTTCCTAAAGCAACCAGTGATTACAGGAGAAAAAATATGAAACCAGTCTATGTTATTTTTGATTTTAACGGAACAATGTTTTTTGACGAAGATAAGCATATTGTCTCCTGGAAGAAGTTTGCCTTGGATGCTTTCGGCTATGAATTGAAGGATGAGGAGTTTCCGCTTCATATTCACGGACATAATAATTCTGAAATCCTTAGTTATCTTGCCAAAAAAGAGTTTACTCCTCAGGAAGTTCTTAGCTATGCTACCGCTAAAGAACTGTATTATCAGAGACTCTGTCTTGAAGATAAGGAGAACCTTCATTTAGTCAATGGTCTTCCGGAGTTCTTAGACTTACTGAAATCAAAGAATATTCCTCTTGCCATTGCTACTGCCAGCATGAAACCAAATGTCGACTGGTATATAAAAACCTTTAATCTCCATCGCTGGTTTAAGGATGAGAATATCATTTATGATAATGGGTTACTGACCCGAGGAAAACCTGATCCGATGATTTATCTTTGGGCGATGGAGGCTTTACAGGCTAAGCCTGAGAATACCATTGTTTTTGAGGATGCTATCAGCGGAATTAAGAGTGCCTATCGGGCAGGAGCCGGAAAAGTTGTTGCTATTGAAAAAGAAGAAAGGCGTTCTCAGTTCGAAAAAATGAAGGAAGTAAGTCTGGTAATTAATGATTTCACTGTCCTTCCACAGGCTGTAAAAGATTTCTTAGAAATAAAATAAGAACATTTCAGTTTCCACATTCCGTTAAATTAGGTAAACAATAAGGAAAAAGCGTGAAAAAAACTTGTTTTTTCTTTTCTAATTGTTTCCGGTTGATTATAATAATTATAGAAACTGGGAGACAAGAATGAATTTAGTAACTTTAATTGATGAAGTAAACCCTATCGTTAATTTCAGTAATCCCTATTTTGTGGTGGATTTCATTCTCTCGCTTTTATTGGTTTTGATTCTTTCCTGCTTTGCTTCGTATAAGCTGAAAAATCCTTTGGTAATAATTTTCTATGTTGTCACTGATGTTCTTTTCCTCATTTCTTCGATTTTCTCAATGGAAATACTTCGACTGATTTCCGTCTTCCTTCTGATGACCGGAACCATTCTTTTCCTTTTCATCAATGCCGGCGTTATTCGAAAGTACTTCGCAATTCCAATGAAATATTCTGGTTCTTCCATTATAAAGAAGAACATTCCTCAGCCGGTAGCTGATAAGGAAAAACAGATTGAAAGCATTGTTGCTGCTGTTGATTGGCTGAGCAAAAACAAAGTTGGCGCCTTAATCACTTTCGAAAAATCTACCCCAATGGATGAATTCATCAAAAGCGGAACAGTCATCAATTGTCCAGTCACCGCTGAAATACTCGAGACTATCTTCTATGAAGGAACCAGACTTCATGATGGTGCTGTCATTATCAAGAACGGAACTATAATTGCTGCCGCTGTCTATTATCCTCCGTCAAACAAGGCTGTTGTCGGAAAATTCGGAGCCCGTCACCGAGCAGCTCTAGGTATCAGTGAAGTCACTGATTCAATCACCATTGTTGTTTCTGAGGAAACTGGAAGAATTGCTTTAGCCCATGCGGGAATGCTTGATAACATCAAGCGTGATGAATTCGAGAATGTTTTCCGAAATCAGGTTATCCGCGATAAATAAAATCAGGGCTAGGTCATCTAGCCCTTTTTTGACTCTTTAGATAGAGCGGAATTAATTATGGTGTTTCAAAAACGCTTTAAAAAAGGTATGATAATAATAATCAAAAAAGGAGGATTATATGTCCACACCACATAATAATGCAGAATTAGGTCAGATTGCTAAAACAGTTCTTATGCCCGGAGATCCACTCCGTGCTAAGTTTATTGCCGAACACTTCCTTACTGACTGTAAGTTAGTCAATACTGTCAGAAATATGTTCTGCTATACCGGAACCTACAAAGGCAAGAGAGTTTCCGTCATGGGTTCAGGCATGGGTATTCCATCCATCGGTATTTATGCTTATGAGCTTTATCATAATTATGATGTTGATAGAATCATCAGAATTGGAACCGCCGGTTCAATTGATCCGGAACTGAAGATTTTTGATATCGTTATCGGCTCAGGAGCTTCTTCCAATTCAAATTTTGCTTCTCAGTATAATCTTCCTAGCGGAACTATGTCGGCTGTCAGCAGTTTTGAGGCTTTGAGTGAAGCTGTCGATAGTGCTAAGTCTCATCAGTTCCGTTATAAGGTCGGTCAGATTTTCTCTAGCGATAATTTCTACAATGATCCTAAGGAAGTCTGGGAAAAATGGGCATCCATGGGTTGCTTAGCTATTGAGATGGAGGCTTACGGCCTTTATCTGACTGCGGCTGAGGCTCATAAGGAAGCTTTGGCTATTGTCACTATCTCTGATAGTATGATTACTCATGAAGAGACTACCAGTCAGCAGCGTGAACAGTCCTTTACCAATATGATGGAAGTTGCTCTTGACTGCATAAAGGAATAATAATGGTTAAGCTTGCCATCACTTTGACTGTCATCGCTCTTTTAGTGGCGGCATTAATTGTCTGCATCTTTTCTGATGACATTAAAACTTTTGGCGAAAAGAAACGCCATAAGAATCATGTCTACACGGTTCTTCATAACTATGCTGAAGATTATGATCAGCTCCTTATCAACAACGTGCATCTGCTTCTCTCTGAAAACAAAGATGAGATCACCACTTTTGATCATATTCTCATCTGTGACAAATACGCCTATCTGATTCAGGATTTCTCAGCTCAGGGAGCTGTCTACGGAAACCTTGAAGATACCAAGCTCTTTCTCAAGAATTTCAAAGGTGGGGCTACTACCTTTGCTAATCCTATCTATTACAATCTTCAGAACATCTATAAGATGGAACGAAATACCAATATTGCCTCCAGCGATCATTTCTTTATTTCGGTTATTGTCTATAATGATTCTCTGATTGTGCCTCAGGCTCTTCATAAGAAGGATGGCGGCAATTGGTTTATTCCGGTTTCTCAGCTTTATAAGACAATCAAAGAAGCTGAAAAGGATAATGTCGGATCCATGAAGAGTGAATTCACAGAACTGATTACTCAGCGTTTGAAAGAAAAAAGTGATAGTCTTAAGGCTGAAGAGTCAAAAAAAGTAAAAAAATAGAATATTTTCTGCTTTTTCAGAGGATGAATATTGTACATCCTGAATCTGAATCTTAGTAAAGCGTTTTCTTCTTGAGCGGTTGTGGGTTAAACGATATAATGAAATTACCCTGTATATCGCAAGGAAGGAATAAATGGTAAAGATCAAAATCGAAGGCGCCAGTAGCGTTAACTCATTAAAAGCACTTGAAGATAAACTTTCAAGAGCTGACCTCTATGTGGATTTCTCCAAGGAGAATGAAACAATCAACTGTGAATCCTCTGATGCTGAATCAGCTATGGAAATCATCCATGACTGTGGAATGGTTCCTAATCTCATCGATTAATAAAGAGCCTCTTGAATGAGGCTCTTTTTGATACAATAAAATATAATTTTGTCTAGTATCATAAAATCAGGGTATTATTCTATAGAATAATAGTTACAAATTAAGTGTTTTTGTGTTTAATTTAATTGAAAGCTGATAAAATACAATAGTGAAGGTGCTATATAATGGATAAAACTGAAATTATAAAAAGAATAAAGGAACGTCAGAAACGTATTTTTACTAAAGATATGTTTATGAATCTTCTGCTTTTGCTTCCTCCCATTTTGCTGGAAGGTCTGCTTCTGCTGACCGCTTTTCTTACTTATGGCCTGTCCTTGGCTTTGACTTATTTTGTTCTCCCGATGTTCTATACTGTTGAAAGAAGAATCCGCAGCACTATCAGCGGCATTGGGACTGCTAAAGTCACCTATGTTGATGGCTACAAAGCCTTCTTTACATCTGCTCAGGGCGGAATTTTCGGAGTAATCGGTTCTTTCTTATTTGGCTTTATGCTTCTGCTCTTCGGTTATCTGATTCTCAGTTTCACCATTCCCTATCTCTGCAATATGTTTAATGGTGCTGCTGAGGCTTTGAATACTATCACTGAAGCCTACAATACGGCTTCTACGGATGTGAATGCTTTTATTCAGTCGGTGAGTGAAAATATTGTGTTTCTGGTCAGACCTTTAACTGTTTTTGTCGGACTGATTTTCTTCCTTCCCTCAGCTTTCGTTATTTTCTATGATATCAACGGTCATCTTACTGATCATTACCTCTGCACCATTGTTCTTCCTGATATTGATCTCAATATCTCGGCCAGTCAGGCCCGGGCTATTTCAAAGGGTTCTTTCAGAAGAATAATCATGGGAGAAAAGCTTTCTTATTCTTTCCAGAATAACTGGATGTACTATCTTATTTACACTGTCCTCTACGGAGTCACTCTGTTCCTCTTCTCCATGGTTTCTACCTCTTCAATGCCAGTTGTTTCCCTGGTTATGATTGCTACTCCTGCTATTTCCCTGCTTTACGGAATAATTCTTGATTACTTCTGCTTAGCTAATGAATACTGCATTATTGAAGAAATTTCCCCGCTTCTTTTATCTAGGATGCCTATTCCAATGAAGGTCTCAATCAATCAGACCTTTACCAATCCTAACTACAATCATGGTCAGGAATCAGCTATCCGTGGGGCTTTTGTTCCTAATCAGACCTTTAGGGAAGCTCATCCCTTCTCTTCGCCTTTTGCTTCTGATAACAATAATAATAGTTGGAATAATGGGTTTGTCTATTCTAAGCCCAGTGATTCAACTTATACTGAGAAGCCCTCATCTTCTGAGCCTTCTTCCGAGAAAAAGGAAGAAACAGCTCCGGTAGGAGGTGTTATCGATCTGACTTCTGATTCTGATAAAGATTCTAAAGATAATGGAAAGGAAAACAACTAGTGATCTCCGTTGGTATTGATATTGGCTCAACAACAATTAAAGCCGCTGTTCTTGATGATGATGACAAAATAATTTACAAGTCTTATGAGAGACATTTTTCACGTATTTCAGAAAAACTTGCCGAAGTTCTGACAAGTCTTGAAGAAGGGCCGCTGAAAGGAATCAGAGATGTTTCCTTAGCTTTTACCGGTTCTGCCGGTATGGGTATTGCCGAAGGCTGCGGATTCCCTTTTTATCAGGAAGTCTATGCTACCAGAGAAACCACCAAACATTTCTTCCCTGAAACTAACAGTATTATTGAACTTGGCGGTGAAGATGCCAAGATTCTTTTCCTGACTAATGGTGTTGAAGTCAGAATGAACGGAACCTGTGCCGGTGGCACTGGTGCCTTCATTGATCAGATGGCAACACTGCTTAATGTCAAGATTGAAGATATGAATGAATTAGCCAGCCACCATGAGAGAATCTATACTATTGCTTCCCGCTGTGGTGTTTTTGCCAAGTCCGATGTTCAGCCTCTGCTTAATCAGGGTGCTAAGAAAGAAGATATTGCTGAATCTATTTTCTATTCCGTTGTCAATCAGACTATTGCCGGATTGGCTCAGGGACGTGAAATTGACGGTAATGTTATGTATCTAGGTGGACCTCTTACTTTTATGCCTGAACTGAGAAAGGCTTTTGATGATACCCTTCATGTTACTGGTGTCCTTCCTGAGAACTCTCTCTATTTTGTTGCTATCGGTTCGGCTTTATTAGCCAAAAAAGATAAGAAAGTTGATATTTATTCAATTCTGGATAAGGTCTCATCTTATCGTAATAATGAG
>JBAXZU010000005.1:0-32916 GCA_041670225.1 Bacilli bacterium
CTCCGGAAAAGGCTGAATAAGAGGAAATAACAATGACGGCTAGGGAAGTCAGAAATGAGATTGTCTTAGCTCCTGAAGCGGGAAGCTTGGCTGTGAAGAGTTTTCTTGGCAGCAAATAAAAGAGAGTGACTAAGAATAAGGCAACAGCAAAGGCAATGATTTCTGAAGTGGTGTAGGTATATGTGAAATCACCATTCAGAGAATTGTATTCAGAAAGTATGAAGATGATTCCGAGGATGACAATGATAGTAAATAATAGGCCTAATGGCTTCTGTCCGACTAGATTAGATCTTTCTTTTTCAGCTAAGAAGCAGACCAAAAATCCAATAATGAAAGTGTATCTTCCAGGGAACCAGGCCGGTGCTCTTCCGAAATGAAGGATATCGTTTGTGATTGTCGAGATAGTTCCGATAAAATAGACAAGAATTAACAATAAATAAGCAATTCTTTCTCGTTTCTTTAAGTTTGAATTAAAGAAAGAAGCGATGAAGAAGACAAGTGCTGGAGTAGAAGTGAACATGGTGTAGTAGCCTTCGTTTTGACAAATCAGACTATGGGTGGTGTAGCTGTTCTCCATCAGTCCGCTGAAGAAATAGGCAGGTGAGAACCATTCTAATTTTGAAAAAGCGGAAGTGACTTTGGTTCCTGAGAAGTGAGTGAAAGCTGGCACCCAGATAGCCCCGGCTATCAGTCCTCCGACTAATGATAACAGAGCAAACTTTCCTAAGGTGAGATACCATTTCTTAGTTAATTCTTTGCTTAAAAAAATATTTGTCAAAGTAAAAAGAGTGACAAAAATACAGATCATGGCTCCTATGTACCAGGAGGTAATCAGAGCATAGGCTAAGGCTAAAGGATAAATCCAGTAGGCTTTCTTTTCAAAAGCTTTTTCAAGTCCTAGGATGACTAAGGGAAGAATCATAACTCCGTCTAACCACATGAAGTTGGACATATAGACAAAGGAATAGGATATCAGTCCATAGGAAACCGCAAAAGCTAATTGTCCGATATCGGCTTGATGTTTATTGGTGAAACGGAAAAGCAAATACATATTCAGACTGGATAAGCAGATTTTGGCAATTGAGGAATAAAGGATGAAAGCCGGAATTTCTGTGGATGGAAAGAATACCAGCAGGAGATTGAAAGGAGAAGAAAGATAGTAAGAGAAGATAGAAAGGAAGTCTCCCCCGAATAGTTTGCTGGTAGTGTAGATGAGAGAATCTCCGGAAAGAAGGATTTCACGATAATTTCTTAAGTAGGAAATATACTGAGATTGGGCATCAATCATCAGTATGGTGTTTCCGCTTTTATCAAATGGATAGAAGCCATTGACAGAGAAAACGATCAGGCAGATGACTAACGGAATAGCTAAGGCTAAAATGATCAGGATAACTTCCCTAAGAATCCTCAGCAATCTGATTGCGTTATTATCAGTGTTTTTTATATTTTTTTTCATAATCACAATTATAAACTATCTTCTCTATTTAAATAAACACCTTTATTTCATTAGCCGACTATTTACGTTTTCAGCTGAAAAGATATTCAATTATTTTTTTCTTGGTATAATATATTCATAATGAAAGGTTGTGAGGAAATATTATGAAAAAATCAAAGCTTTCTGTGATCTTGAGTGTGGTGATGATTCTGGCTTTTCTGGGATTCTTTGCCGGCATGATAATTACTGTCGTTCAGTTTTCTATTTTCAATCAGCAGGATTTCAAGGGATTCCCGGTTGGAATGATTGTTTCCTTTTCTTTCTTTGGTTTAGCTTTTATTACTACTGCTGTTTTAGCTGTTGTTAACAAGAAAAATCTTAATTCTCCTAAAAACGGAAACAGCAACACCTATTATGTCAACGGAAAGGCAACCAACAATTCCAGTCAGTTCAATGTCAATCCAGCTGACAGTATTCATACCGTATCCTGTCCGTTCTGCCGTACTGAGAATGATCCTGATTCTTTATACTGCAAGCACTGCGGAAGCAAACTGAAATAGCTTTTTAAAAGATAACTAAAGAGCTGCTGATAACCGTTTAGAAAAAAGGTGGTTCAACAGCTCTTTTTTTTGTGAAAAGAAAATTTGACTCGAATACCGGAAATAAAAAAAGCTGCCGGGTTTATTCGGCAGCTTTAGTTTTTTTGATTTGCTGAAGAATTATTCAGCAGATTCGTCGTTGTTTAAAACGCCGTAGACAAGGAATGAGGAGACTCTGTCGAAAGTAAGTTCATCCTTACCGACAAAGATGATTTTATCTCCGCAGTGAAGAACATAATCCGGACCAACTGACTGACGGGCAATATTGTCGCCGCCAATGATGGCAACGATAGTAGCTTCAGTGTAGTTCCAGAAGAAGACTTCACCAACAGTCTTTCCTTCGATCCAGCTGTTCTGAGGAACCTCAGCAGTTGAGAACTTGACAGCTTCAGTTGTCTGATAAGTGAAGGAATCCTTCATATCATCGATAGCAGTGTCAATCTTGGTCTGAAGTTCTTTTTGTTCGATAAGAAGCTTCTCAAGGTTGGCATACTTGTTCTTGATCTGAGTTTCAGCCTTCCACTTGTTGGCAAATTCCTGAGCGTGAAGAACGGAATCAACAAAAACACCAACGCCTCTCTTAGAAGAGACGACTTTGTCCTTTTCGAGGATGTTAAGAGCTTTTCTGACAGTTTCGGGTGAAACACCATAGCTTGCTCCTAAAATTGAACGACCCTTAAGGAGAGTTCCTTCAGGATATTCTCCAGTGAGAATCTTTCCGCAGATATCCTGGGCAATTTTGATATACCTAGGTGTAGTTCTTTCTTTAGCCATTTATCTTTTCCTCCAATAGCTTGAATTCTTGGATTAATTATAAAGTAATTTTTTGCTGAAATCAACCAACATACAATATAAATTTTTAGAAACGACTTGTAAAAAAATAAAAGTTGTTAACTATTTTGCCGATATAATGGTTCAATTTGGCAAAAGAAAACACTCCTTCTCGGAAAGTAAATATTTTCGTTTTTGTTCCTGAAAAATAGTTTATGTCGGTGTTTTCTCTTAGACCTCAGGAGATGAAAGCACTATTCCTTTTTTTCTAATCCGAACTATCTTCTGGTTTGGATTTTTAAAGTTTTTCGTTAATTTCAGTTAATATCCGTAACAAAAAGAACCGTGATTGTCTCTCTTTGAAAGGTATTTTTGTTACAAAGAAAGTTCTTCTGTAAAAAAAGGTTATTTTATTGCCCAATTATTGATATAATTTATAAGTTATAAGTATAATATATTGCTATTTATTCTAAGGAAAAAATTTAAGGAAACTGAAAATGAAAGAAAACACAAAAAAACAGACTCAGGCAAAAGAGTCAACTACTCTTCCTGCTTCAACTGGTCTAAAGCTTCTTGGTAAAGGCATCATCAGCAATCAGGCATGTATTGATAGCGGAAAATCACCTTGGTATTTATCCGTGATTGTCTTCCTGCTTTCACTGGTCTTAGCCTGCATCCCGCTTTTATCCAAAGGCTATACTTCCAATAATGCTACCGTCTTCAATGCTTCTGGAAATGCTGAAATTGACCGTGGCTTCAAAACCGTGATTGCCAGTGATTATTTTAAAAAGTTCAATATCAAGTCTTCTGATATGACTCTTGATATGACTGGACTTGATACCATGTCCGATGTTCTGACTTCCTCTACTGCCATCAAGGATGAATATGACGGAAAGAATGCTGATTATGAATTGGCTAAAGGCAAATTCATTGATACTGTCAATGGAACCGATGCTAATTTCCAAGGTCAGCTTTATGCTAGCAAGACTACCACTGTCACCACAGAATTTACTAACAAGAGTGCTGTCTTCTATTATGACTGTATTCATCTTCCGTCTGACGGAACTATCGATAACCCTACTTCTACTTCCACTTCTACTACTTCCACTAGTTCATCTGCCGAATATGAAAACAATGGCTACACTACTTATCTGATGACTTATTATCTTCCTACTGTTTCCACTGAAGATGATAAGTACGCTCTCTTCCTCAATAATTTCATTTCCACTGTCATCCTTGCCTACACTTCCGAAGGCTCTATCACCAACTATCCTCATTCCTTCACTCTTGTTACCAAGGATTATATCTATCTTTATGTCTATGCTCTTAAGTCAGCTGTCAGCAATTCCGCTATTGCTACCTTCGGCGGAAATCTCAGAGATGGATTCTCCATGGATTCCAGCATTACTTCTGATACTTCCTTATATGCTTATTTATTCTCGACTGACGGTGATATTACTTCTGCCTATGATAAGTTCATGGTTCTGATGAATAATTCTACCAGAGCTGCTGCCATCACTTCTTTATGGATCAACTGCGGATATCTGGCTGCCATCTATGCCGGTACTATCTTAGTTGCTGCTGCCGTGCTTCTCTATATGCATAAGCGTAAGACCAGCATCAACCGTGATGTCAACTTCCTTAATACTTTATTCGAAGCAATTGCCTTTGGTTTCATACCTGCTGTCTTAGCCTTGATTCTGGGCTTCTTCAACTTCACCTATGCTGTTATGGCAATCATCGGTGGTGTTCTTATCCGAATCGTCTGGTCTTCTTCTAAGCTCACTCCTCCCGTTGCTGCCAGTGAAGACAAACCTTTGTATCAGGCTAGATCTTAATTATAAAAAAAGAAATAAGGGGCTTAGGCCCCTTTATTTATATGGAGGAAAATCCCTATGTTATTAGTCTTAAAAGATGTTGTCAAAGATTATGAAGTCAAGGATGGACAGCCTGTCCAGGCTTTAAAGGGAGTATCTCTGGAATTTCCCGATAATGGATTAGTATCAATTTTAGGTCAGTCAGGCTGCGGAAAAACTACTCTTCTCAATATTATCGGCGGACTTGATCAGTATACTTCCGGAGATATCATCATTAACGGACTTTCTACTAAGGATTACGATTCCCAGGATTGGGATAATTACCGTAATCATGAAGTCGGAATGGTTTTCCAGAGCTATAATCTGATTCCTCATCTTTCCGTTCTTGGAAATGTTGAATTAGCTATGACTTTGGATGGTGTCTCTTTTAAGGAAAGAAGTGAGAGAGCCAAAGAGGCTTTAAGAAATGTCGGTTTGGAAGATCAGATTGATAAGAAGCCTAATCAGCTTTCCGGTGGTCAGATGCAGCGTGTCGCCATTGCCCGAGCCTTGGTCAATAAGCCTAACATCATTTTGGCTGATGAACCAACCGGTGCCTTAGATTCCAAGACTTCTCTTCAGGTTATGGATATTCTTAAGGAAACCAGTAAGACAAAGTTAGTCATTATGGTCACCCATAATGAAAAGCTGGCTCAGGAATATTCTTCCAGAATCATTGTTGTCTCTGACGGAAAAGTCATTTCTGACAGTGTCAACAGTACAGCTAAGGCTACTGAGGATGAAGAATTCCTTCCCGAACCAGAAAAGAAACAGCATACTTCCATGAGCTACAAGACCGCTATCGGAATATCCGGTAAGAATCTTCTGACTAAAAAAGGACGAACCATTGTCACTTCGGTGGCTGCCAGCTTTGGCATCATTGGTGTCGGACTGGTTTTAGCTTTATCAAATGGTTTCACTAACTATATCAACCGTATGGAATCTGAGACTCTGACTAAGTTCCCTATCACCATTGAAAAATACGGATATGATTATGTTGAAAGTTCAACTGATGAATTAGATAAGTATCCGGCTGACGGAGTTATCCATGTCGTTGAGCCCACAACCTCACAGCTTCACGTTAATAACATTACTTCTCAATACATTGACTATCTTAATGCTGTAAACACTGATAAAAAGACCTATGCTAAGTTCCGTTACAACTATTCAATCGGCATGCGGGTTATATCTAAATACTCTGATAATTCCGAAAATTACTATTCTTCAATCAACACTGCCCAGTCTTCTTATCTGGAAAGCATGAGCTCTTCTTTGATGGGAGCTTCCTCTAATGCCTGGAAGGAACTTCCGGCTGATGAAGAAACTGTTCTGGATAGCTATGACATCATTTCCGGTGAATATTCTAGCGAAGAATTGACAGATTCCTTTGGCAATCCTGATCAGAAGGATTTCGGTCTGGTTCTGGTTGTCAATAACCGTAATGCTTTGACAACAACTATCATGGAACAGTTAGGACTTAATCCGAATTCCATGGAATACAATGTTTCCGATCTGACCAATAAGGAAAAGTTCAACTTCCAGTATGTCACTAATGATGACTATTATGGTGAACCGATTGCTAACACTGATGCTGAGGGCAATCCCAGCCGTACTCAGGGTATCTTCTTCAAGGATGATGTGGCTTTCTCTGATATCTCCTCTTCAATCATTTCAGCCTTCTCCTCTTCCGATGAGAATGCTTTAGCTGAAGCTATCACGGCTTTAAGCGATAAGGCTGACTTACCAACCAGCGATGAATTACAGACAATTCTTAATGATTCAGTAGTTGCTAAAGATATCACTGACTTATCCACCTATGTGAATACCACAATGCTGCTTCTTGACTATATGGCTGGAAAGTTTGATGACTTATCTACCGTTACTGTTTCCACCGTCAAATCCTATTTTAGAGAGAACAAGTTAGGTCCCAATGCTGTTGACTATGAAGCTAACCGTCAGGCCTTTGCTCAGCTCTTAGAAAAAACTTTCAATGATGCCATGAATACCGAAGTTATGAAGGCTCACTGTAACAAATCTCTTTCTTATTTCAAGGCTCCGACAACTCAGGATGAGTTAAAGACCCTTTACGAAAACAAAACCGGAAATAACCGCTCTCTGCATATTGCCTGTGTCATCCGACCAAAAGAAGGTTCTTCTTTAGGTCTCTTATCCAATGGCATCTATTATCCTAAGTCTTTAACTTACCAGACTTTCAATGACAATGCTTCCTCAGCAATCGCTAAGGAATTCAAAAATCATTTCTATGTTAAGGCTGACACTTCAGCTAGTGTTTTTGAAGATGTTATTAATGCTGTTTACGAGGAAAATGCAACCTTTGCCTCAATCGCCACACCGTTTGCTGATGGAATCAGTTATTCTATGCTGAATGTCATCAATTCCTTGAATCCGATTTCTTCGATGTCGACTTATATGAATGCGAGATTGCAGTTAGGCAGTGATGTCAGTTTTGCGGCCGGAAGTAATCTTCTTGATGAAAGAACATATGCTTCCTTTGTCTCTACCATTTCCATCTATCCCACCGACTTTACTTCCAAGACTTACTTAACTAATTATCTTAATGCCTATAATACCGGAAAAGCTGACTCCCAGCAGATTGTCTATACTGATGTCGGTCAGGTAGCAACTGATACTGTCGGTCAGATTGTTGATGTTATTTCGGTGGTTCTGATTGTCTTTGCTTCTATTTCCTTAGTTGTTTCTTCCGTCATGCTGGCTATTCTTATTTATAGTTCAGTTGTCGAAAGAACCAAGGAAATCGGTATTCTTCGCTCAATTGGAGCCCGAAAGAAGGATGTCGGAAGACTCTTTAAGGCTGAAGGAATTATCATCGGTGTCTTAGCTGGTCTCTTCGGTGTTCTGATGACTTATCTTATTTCTCTGCCTATCAGTGCCATTATCAATCTGGTTTTCCCAGCTCAGGCCTTAGGTCAGATCTGTCTGCTTAATCCGCTTCATGCTCTTCTCTTAGTTGTCATCTCAGCTGTTCTTACCTACTTAGCTTCTCTCTTCCCCGCCAGATTTGCCAGCAACAAAGACCCGGTCACCTGTCTGAGAAGTGAATAAATAGGAGTAATAGCCATGGGCAAAGAAATAGCTTCAAAACTGAAGGAAGGCTTAATTTCCATTCTTCCGATTGTCATTATCCTGATAATCCTGAATTTTGCAATTCCGGCTTTAGCTTTTGATGATGCGGTTTTATTTCCTAATCATGTCGGACCGACCTTTGTTTCCTTTTTGATTTCCGTTGTTCCTCTGGTTCTGGGAATGTCGTTATTCAACATGGGTGCCGATAAATCAACCGGTCGGATTGGTTCCATTGTCGGAAGTCTGGCTACAAAAAGAAGAACTATTTACTTATTATTGATTATTGCTGTTTTGATGGGATTTCTCACTACTTTGGCGGAGCCTGATCTCAATGTTCTGGCTGGCCGTCTTTATCCAAACAGTGCCGATTTTCTGAAAAGAATTGCTTTGATGGTGATAGCAGCTTTAGGTGTTGGATTGTTTCTTTTAGTTGCCATCCTGAGAATCCTTTATGACAAATCCATTAAATACTGGCTGATTATCGGCTATGCCTTGGTTTTGGCTTTAGGATATTTTTCTGATGCCGATTTCTTTTCCGTCATCTTTGATTCCGGAGGTGTCACCACCGGACCGGTGACTGTGCCTTTTATTCTTTCTTTAGGAATATCGGTGGCTTCAGTTTTAGGTGGCAGCAAGGCTGAAGATGATTCCTTTGGTTATTCCGGACTCTGTTCCTTAGGAACGGTCCTTTCCATTACTGTCTTTTCCATGGTACTGAAGAACACCAATGGGGTTGAGAGTATTCAGGCTTCCTTTGCTTCAAGCAGCCTATTTGAAACGGTTTCTTCTTTTGAGGAAATGCCGACTCTTTTCCTGCATGCTTTTTCTGATTCCTTTATCAGTGTCTTGATCAGCATGATTCCTATCACCCTCTTTTTCCTGGTTTATAACTTCTTTCTGAAACTGAATCGAAGGGATTTCTTCTCAATCATCATTGGACTGCTTTATGTTTTTGCGGGATTGGTTCTCTTCCTTTTCGGAGCTGAAGCCGGACTGATTCCGGTCAGCAGTACTTTAGGAAAGAATTTTGCCTCTCTCCCTCCCTATGCACTGATTCTTTTAGGCTTCCTTTTCGGTTTTATCTCCATGCTGGCTGAGCCCGGTGTCCATATTCTGGCCGAGCAGGTCAATGAAGTCAGCCGTGGTGTCATCAATAAACCGATGATTTTCTTAGCTTTGAGTCTTTCAACCGGTCTGGCCATCATCATCAATACGCTAAGAGTTTATCTGAATATTGATATGATATTAATTGTTTCACCTTTGCTGATTGTTGCTTTCGGTTTAGCTTTTTTGACTCCGGATATCTATGTATCTATTGCTATTGATTCAGCTGGTGTTGCTACCGGGACCATGGCTAGCTGTTTCTTCTTGCCCTTGTTCATTGGCTATTCATCAGTCATTTATGCTGATGATCTTAACTTTGGACAGGAAATCATGAGAAATGGTTTTGGGGTGGTAGGACTGATTTCCTTAATGCCAATAATCTGTGTAGAAATACTTGGTATCATTTCAGTTGTTAAGGTTAGACTCGCCTATAAGAAGGCCTTTAAGGCTGTCAGTGAGACTGATGATTCTCAGGTTATCCATTTACCTGTCTGAAAGGAGTGAACATGCCTAAAATCAAGAAAAACAAAGATATCACACCTAATAAGCTGAAACCTTTTGAAAAAAGAGAAAAGCTACACGCACTATCGCTTTTTGTCACAATTGTCGGAAGAGAGCAGTCTGATTATTTCATTAACGCCTATCAGAAGCTGGGAGCCAGTCTTTCTATGGATCTCTTTGCTTATTCTATGCCTCCCAGGGATGTTCTGACACTCTTAGGCAATACTGAGACTAAGAAGGAAATTCTCTTCACTATCTGCCGAAAGGATGATATTCCCTCCTTAATGAAGATTGCTAAAGACCGCTTTAGGATCTCAAGAGCTAGCAAAGGCATCGCCTTTGCCTGTCCGATTGATGCCGTCAGCGGTATTTCGGTATATAAATTCTTAGCTGATCAGAATAAAGAAGAAAGGGTTAATCAAAATGAATCAAAATAACGGAAAAGAAGTAATTTCTGAAAAGAGAGAATATTCTCTGATTCTGGCTATTGTTAACAAAGGCAATACTGATTTAGTTATGCAGGCAGCCAGAAAAGCTGGTTCCCGAGGCGGAACCATTTCGGTTGCCCGTGGTACCGGAAATCCTGAATTGGCTAAGACTTATGGATTAGTGATTCAGCCTGAAAAGGAAATGGTTTTCATTGTTGTTTCCAATGATATCAAAGATGAAGTCATGAAACAGATTTATGATGATGCCGGTATTTCAACTCAGGGCAGCGGAATCATTGTTTCTCTGCCGATTAGTGATGCTATCGGTTTAGATCCTTTGGATGAATAAATAGTAGGTAAATAAGCTAGATATTATTAGTCCGGTTTTAGATGATTCTATATTTTTCTTCAGTCACTATTTATTGCGGAAACGCAAAAGATGGTGACTTTTTTTAATACAAAAAAAGCCCTGAATTAACAGGACTTTATTTTTACGAGTGGTGGATCATTAGGGACTCGAACCCTAGGCCCACTGATTAAGAGTCAGTTGCTCTACCAACTGAGCTAATGATCCAAAGAATTTTCGTGCTTGTTAATTATATTACTATAGGTGGTAATATTGCAAGAAAAAATTAATATGTTTTTCCTATTTCTTCAATATTTGGTCAAACAGAAGAAAATTAGGCAGTATTCTTTTCCTGTTCAATGAAAAAGCCTCTGAATCCTGAGGAAACAGAGGCTTTGATTTTATTGCTGATCAGTCTTCTTTGACGGAAGGACGCTTAAGAGTTTTCTGAGCATTCTTCTTTTCAACAAAATCAGTCAGAAGCAGGAATATCAGTCCGGTAGGCTTTTCGCCTCTCATATTAGCAAAGGCATCAATAAGCAGTGTGACTAAGTTAGGCATACCGATAGCATAGATGACCAGAACCAGATACATTGTCTTGTTGAGATAACGGAAGTCGGTTCCTGTGAACTGGGTTGAGAAGTTGATGAATAAGCCTTCATCGGTAGGATGAGTCTGTCCGACAGCTGGAATGAAGGGTAGGACAAAGGTTAGCAAACAGAAGAGAATTATCATTGAGAGGAAGAGAATCAGTCGGTAGGTGTTGAACGGAGCACAGGAGTTATAGACCATACCCATAGCAATTATTGACATGGAGATAGAGCAGAAGGTGGTGAAGCTGACTTTAGCAACTGATTCAGACAGAATTCCTAAATCAAGGAAGTCACCGGAATAGCGGAGAATATAGTTGATGCCGATAGCTAGAATCAGACAGATAGCACCAGGAATGGCTCGCGAGAAGGTGTTTTTGATGAAGTGTCCTTTAATCAGTGAATCATTTTTCTGTAAGGCTAAGAAGAAGGAAGGAAGACCGATACCGATGGTCTCCATGACCATGACGTTATTGGTTTCAAACGGATAGGCAATACCATTTCCGCCATTGAGATAGGTCAGAAGAACAATGATGGTGAAGCAGATGGTGAAGATGGTTTTCATCAGGAAGAGTGAGGAGGAGCGTTGGATGTTGTTGACAACTCTTCTTCCTTCTCCGACAACAGCCGGAAGGGAAGCAAAATTGGAATCCAGCAGAACTAAGTGAGCGACATTTCTGGCCGCTGAGGCACCATTAGCCATGGCTATGGAGCAGTCCGCCTGTTTCATGGCGAGAATATCATTGACACCATCACCGGTCATACCGACAGTTTTCTGTCGTTTCTTCAATTCAGCAATAATGGCTGCCTTCTGTTCCGGAGAAACACGGCCGAAGACGGTATAGGAATCAACAAGGGAACTGACTTCATTAATGGAGAGACCTTCCAATGATACGCATTTTTCAGCGTGTGGAACATTGCATTTTTTGGCAATTTCACTGACAGTAAGAGGATTGTCACCGGAAATGATTTTAACTTCAACGCCATTATCGTAGAACCACTTGATAGTATCAGGTGCTTCAATTCTGATGTGATCTTCGAGAACGAAGATGGCAACAGGAGATACTCTTCCTTTGATCTCACCATCGATGATTTCTTCTTCGCTATGGCAGAGCATGACAACTCTCATACCAGAACTTTCTTTGTTAGAAATATATCTGGCCATCGTTTTGTCACGGGTTTTGTAGACATATTCCGGAGCACCAAGAACGAAGGTGCCTTCATCAAAGAAGGAAACAGCAGAGAATTTTCTGGCGGATGAGAAATTAATTTTGGCTTTTGAATGATAATCATTTCTTAAAGGATAGGCAGCTGTCAGAGCGATGGTAGTCTGATTGGATTCGGTGAAGGAATTCAGGTAGCTTCCCATCAGTTTGGGAAGATCGTAATTATTGTCGACAACCAATACTTCACTGACTTTCATGGTTCCGTCAGTCAGGGTTCCAGTCTTATCAAGGCAGAGAACATTGACTCTAGCTAGCATTTCTATGGAATAGAGATCCTGAACTAAGGTATTCTTCTTTCCAAGATTCATGATACCGACAGCTAAGGCCACCGAAGTCAATAAGTACATACCGGACGGAATCATTCCAATGAGAGAACCGGCTGTTCGGCTCATGCTTTCGCTGGCTCTTAGGAAGGGGTCACTGATTCCCGAGTTATTGGTCCACTGAGTGATGAAGAGAGCAACACCTAAAGGAATGATGATGATTGAAATAATTTTGATGATGGAATTTAATGAGGTCAGAAGCTCGGATTTCGGTTTAGAGTATTCCTTGGCTTTGGCCTGGATTTTATGTGCGTAATTGAACTGTCCTACTTGGTTGGCTCTGACAATGGTTGAACCACTGACAATGAATGAGCCTCCGAAGATAGTATCACCGACAACTTTCTTTATCGGTAGGGATTCACCTGTCAATAGCGATTCGTTGACTTCAATTTCACCGCTTTGAATAATGGAATCGGTCGGAATCTGGTCGCCATTTGCTAAGACATAGATATCATCAAGAACCAGCTGTTCGGCTGGGATGATCAAAGTCTTGGAATTACGGACGACTTTGACATTCTGAGCGGTAACGAGTTTTAGTTTATCAATGGTGTTTTTAGCTTTGATTTCCTGGAAAATACCGATGCTGGTATTGGCAATAGCAAAAAGCAGGAAGTAGGATTGGGAAATCTTTCCGAATACAATCAAGGCAATGGCAATGGCCAGACACAGCATATTGAAGAAAGTGAAGATGTTGGAAATGAAGATGCTGGTAATTGATTTGGAGGTGGTGTCTTTAGTCTGATTGACTAATCCTTTGACTTGGCGGTTGGTAATCTGATCATCAGTCAGTCCATCAGTGATATTCGGAGTATATCGGACAGTGTCATCGGGAAGATGATGGGGATTGTCTTTATTGGTTTTCTGATGCTTGGAAAGTCTGTCAGCTCTTCTGGCTTCTTTTTTGGCTTCTTTGGCATAGACCATTTTATTGAGCTGATCATTGACAGTGATGATTTTGAGTTCTTCGGTATCGCTTTTATGAAGCGGAGCAGAAGTTTTCTTTTCAGCTTCCGAAACATCGGTGGGCATATCAAGAGCTTCTTTGTTCATGCTTGAAGATGATTTTTTGATGTTTATCGGTTTTTCCTTTGAATCAGCATCTAAAGGAACGACCGGTGAAGAAGACTTACTGTTCTTCTTGGCTTTTGATTTGCAATCAGATTCTTCTTCTTTAATGTCATTGATGTTGGTGGTCTTTATCTGATTTTCTTCATTTTCAAAAGGAAGCTTTTCCTGAATAGCTTCTTCTTTTTTTAAGGGAGTCTCTTTTATCGGTTCTTCTTTGTTTTCTCCCGGTAAAACTATAATCGGTTCAGCTTTCTTTTTAGCTGAAGCTCTTTTCTTTTTTGCCGGTACCAAAACAGGTTCAGGCTTAGTTTCCTGGACTACTGGTTCAGCTTTCTTTTCTTCTTTCGGCTGTTTATCTTTTTCAGCAGGCAAAATTGTTTCTTTGGGAAGATTATTCACTACAAATTCCGAAAGTACCGATTGTTGTTTGCTGGCAGTTGACTTTTTTGCTTGTTTTTTACTCATAATATTTATTTTAGAATAATAAAGGTGAAAAACAAAGAAATACCGGAAAAGAATTACAGATAAAAAGAGAATGTACTATCTGATTGTACATTCTCTTGATTATTAATCAACAAGACTGAAGTCAGGCTTGTTTTTGACTATATGATGCTTGCGGCAGCGGGCTTCATAGCTTTCCTTAGCTCCGACCTTGATAATCGGATCATCAAAGGAAGCCGGATCACCATTTATCAGTCTTTGGGTACGGGTGGCCGCACATCCGCAGATAGTGCAGACAGCTGTCAGCTTAGTGACAAATTCAGCTCGGGTAAGCAGTTCTGGCATAGGTCCGAAAGGCTCACCGCGGAAATCCATATCAAGTCCGGCAACCAGTACTCGGACACCTCTGTCAGCTAAATGCTCACAGATACCGACAATTTCTTTAGAAAAGAACTGAACTTCGTCGATAGCCACTACCTGAGTATCCGGTTTAATCATTTCATAAAGAGATTTTGCATCTTTGACAGCATAGGCTTCATATTTTGAACCGTTATGGCTGGCAATGGCGGTCTTATCGTAACGGTCATCAATAGCTGGTTTAAAAGCAATGATTTTCATCTTGGTGTAGGATAAGGTTTTGATTCTTCTGATCAGCTCCTCGCTTTTTCCGGCAAACATTGGTCCGGTAATGACTTCAATCCAACCTTTTTGCAGTTCTTGATACATGATGAGATTCTCCGTTTTTCACTCGTAATATTATAGCGTGCTTTTTTTAGATATCATTATGAAAATGATTTACATTATGCTGACTGCTTTTTTGAGTATGTTTGAAGTTTTTTGATTATAATATTAACGGAGGTTATTTTTTATGGCAAAACAGAAAGCGACGGTATTGATGGTCAGAGAAGGAAAGAATCTTGTTCTCTCTAATAACAAGTATTTTATTGTAAAAGGTGATAATGCTGAAGGCGACAATATCGAATTTGATACTGATGCCGCTCTTCCGATGCCTTCCTATATGTTTGGTATCGCGGCTATGGAAGAAGAAAACTTAGATGAGACCTTAGACTTCATTCAGTCCAAGTGGTTTAAGAAGAATTAATAATTTCTGTAAACATTTTTACCGGTTATATTGAAAATATGTTTCCGGCTGTTATGGCGGTAAGCAAAATGTTTTTATATTGCTTTATTTCTTTCAGGTTATTATCTTATAATAATAAATATATTTAATATTAGTAAAAAATCCGGTGGTATTAAGTATTGATATTAAGGAGGACTATGTATGGATGAAAAAGATATTCAGAATATAGTTGCCAAGGAAAAAGCAACTGAAGTCTATAAATGGCTCAAAATCTGCCAGGCTGTTATTCTTTTTGCCTTAGGCGTCATCTTTGTTGTCTGTTCTTATAATAGTGACGGAATGATTGATGGAGCTTTATCCATCTGTTTAGGAATAGTCTTTGCCCTTTATGGATTAATGGAACTCTTTGCGGGATATTATCTTTATAGAAATTTCATTTCGCAGGATGTTCTTTTCGGAGCATTGGCAATTGCCTTCTCCGTTGTTCTCTTTTCCCAGAGAGAAATCTTGGAATCTATTTTCTCAATCTTCATTATTTCTGTAATTTTTATTTATGCTGCGCTTTTAATTGTTTTCGGTGTTGATAGATGCGTTGGAAAAAGCGGAGTGAAGAAGAATATTACTTTTGGAGTCTTAGGATTTATTGCTGCCGCTGTTCTTATTGGCTGCGGAGTTGCTTACATTGTTCTGAGAAATCTTCAGAATAGTCAGGTCGATAAATGGATGACTGTTATCATTGGTGCCCTGATGGCTGTTCTTGGTGTTGTTTCCTTCGTTACTTTGATGATCAAAATCAATAATACTAAGAAAATGATGCGGGTCAGAGAAGCCGAAGAAAAGAATAATGAAGCCCGTAAGACTGAAGATGCCACCCGTGAGGTGAAGGTTGTCAATTTCGATGATTTGAAAAAAGAAAGCCGCAAGCATGGAAAAAAGATACTTAATGGCCAAAAGGTCAATAAGTCCAATACTCAGACCTTAGTTATTTCCGAAGATTCGGAAGGCAATGTCGAGTATCGTCCTAAAGCAATTTCTGATTCCGAAAAATCGGATGATGATTCTTCCGAGAATAAATGACATTTTCAAAAATACTATTCGCTTTATATCGTGACTATCATCTGGATAAAGGCTATTTTGTTAAAGCCTTCCATTTGTCAGCTGACGAAATCGTCAGATGGGAAAAAGGAATTTCTTATCCTGATGAAAAGCAGCTCCTTCGTCTTTCGGAAATTTTCTCTCTGCCAATTAAGGTTTTAAGGGAGTCAATAAAATCAGAGGTTAAATAATTTATGGAAAAAAGAATTCTTACTATTCAGGATTTCAGCTGCATGGGCCGCTGTTCACTCACTGTTGCTATTCCGACCATTTCGGCTATGGGAGTTGAATGTGTTTCAATTCCGACTGCTGTCCTATCCAATCATACCGCATTTAAATCCTGGACTTTTCTTGATCTGACCGATGAGATGCTTCCTATTGTCGAAAAATGGCAGGATTACCGCCATGAATTCGATTATATCTATACCGGTTATCTTTCTAATGATCAGATTTCAACGGTCATTCAGGTTATTGAAAAACTCAAAACTGAAAAAACTGTAATTTTTGTTGATCCGGCTATGGCTGATAACGGAAAGCTTTATCCTGGATTTGATGAAAATCATATTACTGCTATGAAGGAACTGATTACCAAAGCTGACATCATCAAACCAAATTTAACTGAAGCCTGCTTCCTTTCTGATACTCCCTTCCCCGGAACTGAAAAAGAAGTTCCGCTTAGTTTCTATGATACGGTCTTTGAAAAGCTTGCTAAGACCGGACCGAAATTCATTGTCATTACTGGTCAGGAAATCTTTGAAGGAAAAGTAGCTGATTTATTTTATAACGTAGAAACAGGCAAGTCTGAATTCTATATCACTGATAAGCATCCTGGTGTCTACCATGGAACTGGCGATTTATTCGCTTCGGCTTTTGTCGGTGCTTTGGCTAACGGAATGAATTACTCTCAGGCTATTAAGCTTAGTCATGACTATGTCCATGTCGCTATTGAGGAAACTGTGAAAAATAAGTTGGACGGCATTGTCTATGGCCCTGACTTTGAAAAAGCTATTCCGGTTTTGGTTGAAGGACTTAAGGATTTTAAATCTTTTAAATAAATATTTTTTGACTTTTCTATATATTTGATGGAAGCAAACCATTTCAATAGATAACCTATTTCTAGTAGGAATAGTTTTCTTTATGCTAAAATAAAAGCCAAGAGGAATAATTCCATGAAGAATAAGGAAGAGGAAATTCTGGTTATCGGAAATAGCCGTATGGACTATCTTGCTCAAAGCGGGCAGGAGGATGATTTTTCGGTGGTTTCTCAGGGGAATTTTTATAAAACTTCTGGGGGACTTGGAAGAAATGTCAGCGAAAATCTTGCCAGGCTTCATGACAATGTATCTTTTATCACGGCTTTAGGCAATGATGCTGATGGTCAGGAAATCGAATCTTCTTTATCTGGAATAGGAGTTAAAGTCTATAAGATTGCAACCTCTTATCCGACTAGTATCTATAATTCAATTTCCGATAGTCATGGGAAAAGACAGGCGGCTTTGATTGATAATAGATGTCTAACCCAGGTTAAGCCTTCCGAGCTGAAACCATTATCTCTTCTTCTCACCACAATTAAACACGTAGTTATTGAAGCCAGTCTCAACGAAAAAGTAATTGACTACCTCTTTAAGAATTATCCTGATCATTATTTCTATTGTGAGGGTGTCTCAGTCAGTGATGTCAGAAAGTTAAGAAAACATCTTAAGGATATATATTTATTCAAATCCAATTATGATGAGGCTATCAGCATACTTCAGGCTCAGATGGAACCGGAAGAGGCCGTAAAGCAGATAATGAAAGAAGGCTGTCCTAATGTTGTTATCTCCCATACTGAACTTCCTATCTATTACGGAAATAAAGGATTGGTTTATCGAGAACCGATTCTGGTCCGACAGAATGTCACCAGAACTAATGGTGTCGGAGATGCCCTTTTTGCTGGCATTGTTCACTGCCTTTCAAAAAAAGTCAGTCTTATTAAAGCTGTCAAATTCGGACTTAACATGTCTTACTGTACCTTAGGAGTTGATACTGCTGTTGATACTGATATAGCTAGAATTCTTTAATTGAAGAGGAACAACTAACATGAATGAAATCTTAGTCATAGGTGGATCAAATATTGACTATCTTGCTAAAAGCAAAAATACTCTGATCATGGAAGACAGTAATATTGGAGTTCTTACTACTTCTTTTGGCGGTGTCGGAAGAAATATCACGGAGAATCTTGCTCGACTTCATGATCAGGTGACTTTTCTGACTGGTATCGGAGAAGATGTGCAGGGACAGAAGCTCAAAGCTGATTTAGAGAGTCTTTACGTGAAAGTGCTTTGTCCAGCAATTGCCTATCCTAGCGGAAGCTATGTCTCTATCGCAGATGAGAGCGGAAACATGAAGGTTGCTATCTGTGATTCACGACTGATGGATAATATGACTATCGGCGATCTTGAACCATTCTTCCAAGTTATTGATAGCCATGAGAATATCGTCTTAGAAGCAAACCTGAATGAAACAGTCATTGATGCAATTTTTGATAGATTCAAAGGACATCGGTTTTATATTGAAGGTGTTTCAGCTAATAAAATCAGAAGATTCAGAAATCATGTTTCAGAAATCTATCTGTTTAAATCTAATCTGATGGAAGCCCGTTATTTTCTTTCATCTGACTTAGATGGACAAAAAGCGGCTAAGGATCTGATGGAATTAGGCGCAAAGAATGTTGTTCTGTCTCAGGGAAAAGATCCTATCATCTATGGAACTGCAGGACATGTCTTTACTCAGTCGGTGGTAGCTTGTCCAAATGTTGCTTCTGTCAATGGTGCCGGAGATGCGCTGTTCTCCGGAATCGTTCATGGAATGATTCATTGCCAGTCATTAAAAGAAAGTGTTGAATTTGGTTCGAAGATGTCACTGATGACTCTACAGGCTGAAAGTGCTGTTAATCCTGATATTGGGAGGATTCTTAAATGAATATTGGAATTTTAGGATGCGGAAAGATTGCTTCTACGATTGCTAAGACTTTGGTACAGATGCAAAAGGAAGACATATTCCTTTTGGCCTGTGGATCACGTTCACTGACAAAGGCTCAGGAATTTGCTTCTCAGTTTTCTATTAAGAAAGCTTATGGAAGTTATCTGGAAATGCTGAAAGATCCGGAAATTGACTTGGTTTATGTGGCTACGCCCCATTCAGAACATTATCAGAATGTCATGCTATGTCTTGAAAATAATAAGCATGTCATCTGTGAAAAAGCTTTGACTACTGATGCTAGAAGAGCTAGAAAAATGTTTGATTATGCTCAGGAAAAAAATCTATTGCTGACAGAAGCCATCTGGACTCGTTATATGCCTTCAAGAAAAAGAATTATGGCACTTCTTGAACAAGGAATCATTGGTAAGCCTTTGGAAGTCAGAGCTGAATTAAGTTATCCTATCAGCACAAAGAAAAGACTTGTTGACCCTTCCTTAGCCGGTGGCTCGCTTCTGGATATTGGAATCTACCCCCTGAATTTTCTCTGTATGTTCTTCTCAACTGAGTATTCTTCATTGAAAGCCAGCTGCACTTATACTGCCAAACATCTTGATAAGAGCGATACATATGAGATTGAGTATCCTAATTCTCTGAAAGCCAAAATGACTAGCTCCATGGTCCGCATCTCAGCGAACAAAGGCATTATCATTGGTGACAAAGGAAAAATGGTTATTAAAAACATTAATAATCCTGAAAAGATCACTGTTTATTCATCGACCGGAAAGAAGGCTCTTTCCGAAACAGTCAAAGAAGATTATAGTGGTTATGAATATGAATTCCGAGAATGCTATCAGGCATTGAAGAATCAGCAGATTCATTGTCCGTCCATGCCAAAAGAAGAATCCATCAGAATGATGGAAATTATGGATGAAATCCGAAGACAGTTAGGAGTCGTCTATCCATTTGATACAGAGGTGATATCATGAATAAAAGTCCATTAGTAAAGAAAAGCAATCCGATAATTGCTGTCAGAGGTGTTATTATCCTTATTTCCGGTATCTTAACCGGATATCTTGGATATGTTATCAGTTATAAAAGTAATGTCATCTACTATATTCTCTTAGCTGTTTTGGCGGTTGTCTTTGTTCTCAATCTGGTATTTTTCATCAACGATTTATCTAAACCGGCGATTTTACTTACTTATAACGAAGATTATCTGTTTATTGCCAGAAGAGGAAAGGAAGATATAGCTTTAGCCTGGGAAGATATTGATAACATCATCAGCAACGATGTCAATCCGGCTAATAAGAGCTTTGCTAACTCGACTTTGCTTCTGATTGATATGAAGCATAATCATTACCGGATTTCACCGGTGGATGATCCTCAGGCTGTCATTAAGGTCTTAGGCCAGATGCGAAATGATTTTATTCTTCAGAAACAATCCAAGAACGAAGGAAAATAAGAAAAGCCCACTGCCATGAGAGCAGTGGGCTATTTTATTAATAGAGGTCTTCTTTGTTGTCAGTGACTTTTTCAATGTTGGAGAATTTTTCGGTAATCATCTGAGGTCTGCCTAAGAAGGTCATGACAATGGTGACTTCACTGAGTTCAGGATTGACTGACTCAATTTCGCCATCAGTTTCAGCAAAGGTTCCGGAGAGAATCTTAATCATATCACCAACCTTGTAGTCGGAATACATATCAGGATCTTCGATGTTCATTCTCTTAAGAACAGGTTCAATCTCTTCACGTGGAATCGGGAAAGGCTTAGCACCCTTACCGGATGAACCGGTAATACCAGAGACGCCTGGAGTGTTTCTGACGACAAACCAAGTCTCATCGGTCATGATCATTTCAACGAAGATGTAGCCAGGATAGAAATTCTTAGTCTTGGTCTTAGTAACCATCTGACCTGTCTTCTTATCCTTTGTCATTCTGATCTTTCCGTTTTCGTCTTTAACGGTTTCTTCATAGTCAGCACAGATAACACGGAAGATCTTGTTTTCCATATTCATGGACTTGGCTCTCTTCTCTAAGAGATCCTTGACAAGTCTTTCACGCATAGCGAAGGTATTGATAACGTACCAGGCTTTTTCAGGAAGGTCATCATCATCCTCATCGCTTTCGCCAGGATTGACTTCACCAATTAACGGATTGATGGTGTGATGATGCTTGGGTAAAGCTTTTTCAACTGAAGTTTCATCAGTATCGTTTTTTTCGGTTTCTTCAATTAATTCTTCTTCATTATCGATCATTTAAGTAATCCTCCTATAAAATTCATTGCCATCTGAGCTGTAGCAGCACTATCAGAAGTAGAAGCACTGTCTGTTCCGAAAGCACTATTGAAAGCTTTCATAATCTGAATGGTCAGAGCATCGCAGGCATAGATGAATAAAGCGAAGCCGACAGCGATGACTAAAACAATTGCGACATATTTCCAGAGTGTTTTCTGATCAGGCCAACGGACACGTCTGGCTTCTTCTCCGACACCGCGGAAGTACCTTGAAATCTTTTTCATTTATTTCCCCTCTTTGTGTAATGTGTGTTTGCCGCATTTCGGACAAAATTTGTTCATCTCCAAACGGACGCCATTGTCTTTTCTCTTCGAAACATAGTAGTTTCTGGCTTGGCATTCGCTGCAGACCATGACAACTTTCTCTCTCATGTGTAACCTCACTGTAAATCAAATAAAAAACCCTCTTTTGGGGTTCCTTAATATTATATATATAATACTAAGAAAAAGAAAGAAGGATTTTTAAAAGTTGATGACAAATAATTTTATTCTGACTTCTGAGCTTTCTTCAGCTGATAGGCAGGATCATTTTTATTGAAGAATATTGCTCTTATTAGTGGAATCATTAAAATGACGGTGGCAACCAGCCAAGCTAAGACATCCGCTGAACAGACAGCAAAGTAGCTGTTTCCGGAAGCTAGTGAATTGATTGGTCCGCCGTTAATCAGCTGGGGCAGATAAAGACAGATAAATGATCGGGCAATTAATTCACCGACACCAGCTAGGAATGGGAATAAGGGACGCTGTAAACCCTGAAGTGAGTTTCTGGCAATGAAAAGAAGCATTAGAATGAAATGACATGGCAAAGCCAGATAAAGATAGTAGTTACCGTATTTGATGACATCGGCATTGATATTCTCACTTTTTAAGAAGATATGGAGGTAAGCGCCGTTGATAGTGATAAGCAATCCGACAACGGTCATAACCGCCCAGCAGATGGTTCCAATCAGAATCCCGATTCGGAATCCTTTCTTGATTCGTTCATAGTCTTTAGCACCGTTATTCTGTCCCATAAAGGTCAGCATAGCAGTTCCGATGGAAATATAGACATTCATCAGAATCAGACCGACTTTGTTAGCAATGGAATAGCCGACCTGAGCACTGGCACCAGCCACCAGGATTCCGTTAGGATCATAATCAAAGGAAATAACCGCCATCTGCATGATGATGATTCCTATCTGGAGAATGGAGTACTGGAAACCTAAAGGGAATCCCATTCTTAGATGTTCGTAAATAAACGAACGGGATATTTTGAAATCTTCTTTTTTGAATCTTAGTGCTGGGTATTTGTAGAAGGCATAAATAAAACAGCCGACAGTTGCTAATAACATAGAAATATTGGTGGCCCAGGCACTTCCGGATACTCCCCAATTAAGAGGGATAATGAAGATAACATCAAGAATGATATTGAGTATTGTTCCGAAAACCAGGAAAAGGAAAGGAGTAAAACTATCTCCCATGGCTCGGAGAACGGAAACGATAAGGTTGTATCCCATCTGACAGACAATGCCAAGATAGATAATAAAAAGATAGTCATGGGCAGCCTGATAGATTTCATGGCTGTTGGCATCAGTGGAATTTGGGTTATCTTCATCAGTTCAAGAAGATAATCGGTGCAGAGACAGAAAGCCAAAGTCATGATGACTGTCATGACTGAGAAGATGATTATCTGAGTCAGGAAGCTTCTTCTGGCTATGTGAAATTTGTTTTCACCTATCTTATTGGCAACAATGACTGAACACCCTGAGGTGACACCTAAAGTAAACTGAAGGGCCAAGGAACTTAAAGGACCGACATCATTGATAGCAGCAATTTCATTGGGACCTAAGTTCTGTCCGACAACAATGGAATCAGTTAGGGTATAGAGCTGTTGAAAGACCATGCTGAGAATAATCGGAATCATAAAAATCATCAGCTGGCTGAAAATTGGGCCTTTCGTTAGGTCTGTCTTGTCAAACATGTGTTTGAACTTTGCAAAAATGTTCATTTTATAAATTTCTGATTCCAATTTTGATAGTTTATCTTATTTATATATAAAAGCAAGTGGAAAACGCTTATTTTTACTTATTTACTAGTTAATGATATAATAAAATCAGAAAAGGCAAAGGCAATAATATGGAAAAAGATGAATATGAAAGAATCATCTCACCTAAAAGAAAAGCTGTACCTACTCCGGATGATCTGATTAATGAAGGTAAAGCTGCTTTTGGTACTTTTGAATCTGAATTCAAAAAAGCATCACTTTTAGATTGCCAGGTATTTTCAAAGATTTTCCGTAGGCTGAAGCTTACCCAATGGGAAGCTGTTGAAGTTAATCTTGATGATATTTTTTATGTTTCAGCTATTAGCGATATGGGACTATTTGGTATTTGTTTTAATTTGATTTTTGATAAAAAAACCAATAAACAATATAATTATTTTTCAATAACAACTTCTAAAGCTAAACAAAAGAATAGTAAAGTTCATGTAGCTGAGAATCTTCTCTTTGGAACTGAATCTTATATTCATAAAGGAAAGAATACAAAAACCGTAATTACCAATGTTTTTGATAAAGGAAAAGCTCATCTTGAGGCAGTTGATTTTTCTAAAAAATTAGGTTCTTTCAAAGCTGATTTTTCTTTAGAAAGAGTTTCTGTTCCTTCAATTGTCTCTATTCCGTTTGGTGAAAATCAACCATTATATACTGAAAAGTGTATGTTCAAAGCTAAAGGCTCATTGGTTTTCCAAGGAAAGGAATATTTTGCTGATGATAAGACCTTTGCTGTGATTGACGATCATCATGGCTATTATCCTAAGCATATGCATTATGACTGGCTTTCTTTCTTTGGAACTGATAAAGATAAGAATCCTATAGGCTGTAATCTGACCCAAAATCAGTCAGTTGATCCGACTGATTATAATGAAAATCTTATCTGGATGCCATCAGAGTCTTCTTTGCTTTCTCCGGTAACTTTCACTAAGAATCATCCTAGTCGGGATTATCAGAAAGAAAAACTTATCTGGACTATCAAAGATGAATTTGGCATGGTGAATCTGACTTATGAGATTAAGAGTGTTTATCTTAATCATGTGGGTACTATTTTCAAATTTATCGGAATGGATTACTTCTTTTTCTATGGGGTGGTCAGTGGCTATCTTTTAGATAAGAACGGAAAGAAAACTGAGTTTGAAAATTATCCGGCTATTGCCGAAGATAAGACCATTGTTTTATAAAAATTTCAAGCATAGAAAAATGGGACAGCCAGTTTAGCTGTCCCCTTATTTTTTATTTCTTGAGAATAGGCTTTAAGGCAGCTGGGATCATGAATAGTCCGGAAAGAATAAGAATGATTCCTGAGAGGATGACTCCGCTTCCTAAAGAAGCTGAACCTTTAAGTATGGAATAGTCAACTGATCCGGTTGATAAACCGGTTAAAGGCAGAAGGCAGAAGATCAGGATAGCTGAAGCTAAGACAGCAACAATCTGGCCTAAAGCTAGTAATGATGGAAGGGTGGAATTCTTTTTCTTCTTCATGAAGAATAAGTAGGAGACAACAATTCCAACCAAGATAGCAATGATGGTTAAGATGAAAGCAATCAATAAACCAACTGATACAGTGTTATCAGTCAGATCACATCCAAAAATGAGATTGTAGATAGAATAATTGGTGACAGAAGTATTTCCAAGTACTGTTGCCGAAACAGAATAACCTGGCATAACAAAAAGAATAATCCCTAAGATTGCCAGAAGGGTGCTGGTTGAAGCAAAGACTGGTAAGAGTTTTTTCATGATACTATATATCCTTTCATTTGGATTGTATAAGTAGTATATCTCATAATTATTAGTTTTTGAAGTATTAATTTTTTATTGTAAAAATAACGTAACACTAATTCCTTTAATTTGTTGCAACTTTTAATTTCTTTGATGTTAGATCCTCATTCCATCGACTCATGACTGCTTTATTAATGAAATAGATATAAGGAAGGCCAAGATTTGTTTCTATCAGAGAATCCTGAAGTAAAGTCAGAATCTGTCTTAATGCATCATCTGCATAAATCTGACTTCTGACTCCGAAGACTAAGAGTGCAAATTCCCACATGAACTGCGCCATGAATCCAATGACGAAAAGGCGTAATACCGGAATCTTTTCCTTATCCTTATTGAAAAGATTCATGATAATTACAATCAGATACCCGACTAACATGATCAGGGCCATGAAGCCATGGTATTTTCCTGTGCTTCGGGTTGTCATGAAATTAATCATTGAATCCGGAAGAGAATTGTTGAATATTGAAGCTGTCAGGGGAATACAGGTCCAGAAAATAATTATCAGCCAAGTGAATTCCTTTCTGTATTCATCTTTGCTTAACCATAACCAGATGAAGGCAAAGTCAAGGATTCCGTAACTCATAGACATCCAGAAAAGGACTAAGGCAGTCTGAAAGGAAGAACAGAGACTGAAACTTTCTTCTCCGACTGCCAAAAAGATTTCTCGGGAACCTGAAATAAGATAAAAGTAGCCAAAGTCGACAAGGAAATAGAGAAGTCCGCCAGCCAAAGCCCAAAAGGCAGTGATTCTTCTTTTTTTCAGAAAGAGAAGAACAACAAAAGTAATGACACAGAGAGTGTCAATGATGATATAGGCTAAGGAAAAATTCCTGGTAGGCTGAATATAGTCCTGAACAGATGAAACAAGATGAGATAAATTCATTTTATTAATCCTTTGTTTTGTCTATTTTAAAAGATAGTTGAGAAATCAGCAATAATTAATATTTTAAATAGAAAAGAAATAAATAAAATACTTCTGATAAACAGGCGATATTTCAGGATTTACAATTATTATTGTCTATGTGTAATATGAGAAATATTTGTTTTCTAAACACAAAGGGTCTATAATAACCGAAAAGGATCATATGTTGCTACCTTGATTGAGTATTCTTTGTAAGGAGGAATTATGAAAAATCAAAAACTATTATCGGCAGTTGGCTATCTATCCTGTATTTTAGGATTTGCTTTATTCTTTAACTCGCTTTTTGGATCACTCGGTTTTATTTTTTCTTTGGTATTTCATGAGAGCCTTTCAGTAGATTTGGTTTATTATTTGAGTTTTGGATTATATGTATCATTTTCAGAAAGCATCATGGACATTTCCTTTTTCGTTGGAAAATCAGTAGAACTGATTTGCGGATTGGCACTTCTTGTCCTGTCTTTATTCGTTTATTACTGTAAGGCTAAGGAAGAGAAGAAGACATTCATGATTGTGTTTAAGGCTGTTTCAGAATTTGCTGGAGCATTATGCTTAGTTTTGACAGTTTTTACTATTGTTTTTGGATATTTTATAGTATATGGCCTTTCCTGGTATTTAATAGACGCAGTTGTTTTGTTCATTCTAAGTATTCTTGTATTTGCCCTGTATGTTGGTATCCTTAATAAGATTGAGAAGAAGAAAAATAACCCGAAGCCATTGAAGGCCTAATATCCGGATTACAAAGAAAATTGTGCTGTCAGGAAACTGACAGCATTTTTATTGAAAATAAAAAGTGCTATCCGCTTTCTTCGGATAGCACTGATTGCTTTTATTTGATGATGTCGCAGCCCATGTACTTCTTGAGGACTTCCGGGACGTTGATGGTTCCATCAGCGTTCTGGTAGTTTTCAATGACGGCAGCAACGGTTCTTCCGACGGCTAAACCGGAACCATTGAGCATATGGACATATTCAGTCTTGGCATCCTTGTCTCTCTTGAAACGGATGTTCATACGTCTGGCCTGATAGTCGGTATCATTGGAGCAGGAAGAGATTTCCTTGTAATCCTTAGTGGTTGGAACCCATTTGCCATCCTTCTCTTCATATTCATTATAAGAAGGAAGCCAGACTTCAAGATCATAAGTCTTAGCGGAACCGAAGCCTAAATCTCCGGTAGAAAGACAGACTCTTCTATAAGGGAGCTTGAGAAGCTCAAGAATCTTTTCAGCTTCTTCAGTTAAGGATTCAAGTTCATTCCAGCTGTTTTCAGGAAGGCAGTATTTGACTAATTCAACCTTCTGGAACTGATGCTGACGGATGATACCTCTGGTATCACGTCCGGCGGCACCGGCTTCGGCTCTGAAGCAGGAAGAATAAGCACAGAACCATTTAGGAAGATCGGTGATAGAAAGGATTTCACCACGGTAATAGTTGGTGACTGGAACTTCAGCAGTTGGAATCATCCATAAGGTGTCATCAGTATTTTCAGTTTCATAGGCCTGATCAGCAAATTTTGGAAGCTGACCGGAACCGGTGAGAGAATCAGTGTTGACTAAGAATGGAGGAAGGACCTCAGTGTAGCCAGCAGCAGAATGAGTATCAAGCATGAAAGCGGATAAGGCTCTTTCTAAGCGGGCAAAGGCTCCGAGATAGAAAGTAAAACGTGATCCAGTTACCTTGGTGGCTCTGTCAAAGTCAAAATAACCAAGCTTGTTTCCGATTTCCCAATGGGAGGAAGGCTTGAAATCAAAGACAGTGGGTTCTCCCCAGAATTTTTCCACACGATTAGCGGATTCATCATCTCCGATCGGAAGGGAATCATTAGGAATGTTTGGAGTCTTGAGAAGGATTTCATGAATCTTTTCATCAACATCATCTTTTTCCTTATCAAGTTTAGCAATGGCTTCCTTATCAAAAGAAATCTGTTCAAGTAAAGCCTGAGCTTCAGCTTCTTTTTTCTGAGCCTTGAGTTTTCCGATTTCCTTAGACTGGGCATTTCTTTCAGCCTTGAGGTTGTCACTGCTGAGAATGATAGCCTTTCTTTTGGCATCAAGAGCGGGTAATTCCTTTAAATAAGAATAATCGCCGGTTCTTGTGTTAAGACGTCTGATTACTTCATCAAGATTATCGATTACATATTTAACATCGAGCATGTTATTTATCTCCTATTTTTTATCAATATAACTATAGTCTTCTTCTTTTATTTAAGCAAGATTGAGAATAAGGTTATTCAGTATCTTCTTAGCTCCTTCAGCCTGATTGTTTTCTTTTATGGTGTTTATGGATTTGAATAAGGAGGGAAAGTCTTTAGGAATGATAGCTGTGGAAGGGTTGACCAGTTCCTGGTAGTTTTCATTCTTATAACTGATGATTGGAACACCATTAGCCTGATAATCCAAGATCATTAAGGGATTGGTCAGATATTTAGTCGTGAATAAGATACAGGTTGCACAATGCAATGATGAGCGGTAGAGCTCTAAAGGCATAGTATTTAAGAAATGCATGTTGGATAAGAGACTCATTCGCTTCTGAGCTTTGTCCTGAATGAAAATCCGATCAGTGAATCCAAAGAAGAAGAACTGAGTATCCGGATTAAGTCTGGCAATGCTTTCCATGATTTTGGCTTCTTCGGAGTTAGTGTATGAGCCATAGGATATGACAATATTTCTTTCTTCGGGAACCTGATAGAAGCTTCGGAAAGCTTTTCTTTCAGTTTCGGTTATTTCCTGTTTGGGATCAAAGGTCAGGTTCGGCTTTTCTAGCCGTAGATTATCTTTGATTCCCTGACTTTTCAGGAATTCTTCCTGCCAGGGGCTGATGATGATAATCGATTTAGCTGAGGGATAGATATTATGAGCGTTCTGAGAAAGCAGAATAGTTTCGTTTTTGTAAATAAAATCAGATGAATCCATAGCTCCAATAACGGAAAAAGGAACACCGTGAATGTGAGTGAACATTAAGGCTGCTGTTTCAGAGGAGTCAAAGATGGCTTCCTGATAATCGGTTTCTGAGTTATCAAAAGTATATTCATCTCCCCGGGAGATAAGCCTTCGTATTAGGCTGAGTCTAGTGATATAAGCGTAGGAGTTTTTAAGGCTCTGCTGATTAAAATAAATTAAGTATTTCATTTAAATTAGTATACCTTTTTACGAGATATTTTTGTAGATATTTTCTTTCTTTTGACCTTGTTTTTGAGTGATATTCTTCAAATTATGCATTTATCTGATGATTTGATAATCTTAATTAATGTTAGAATATGGAAAAGGAGATTATTAAGATGAAAAAAAGTCTTGGCCCTAAAACATATTTCTTTCCGTTACCGGTTCTTCTGATTGCGACCTATGACAGTCAAGGACATGCAAATGTCATGAATGCCGCCTGGGGCGGAATTCATGATACTAATCAGGTGGCTCTCTGCTTAAGTACAGATCATAAGACAACAGCTAATATTATTCTTAAAAATGAGTTTACTATTAGTTTTGCAACGTCTGAAACAGTTAAGGAATCTGATTACTTTGGCTTAGTCAGCGGCAATAGCTGCGCTGATAAAATTGCTAAAGCCGGAATGCACACAATCAAGAGCGAGAATGTTGACGCTCCTGTGATTGATGAATATCCGCTCTCTCTGGAATGCCGTTGTGTTTCAGTCAATAGCGATGATCAGGGAACTACATTTGTAATTGCGGATATCGTTAACATTCTTGCTGATGAAGCAATTCTTGATGAAAAAGGAAAGATTGATATGAATAAGTATCATCCCATTGCTTATAATCCGAGTAACCATACCTATCAGGAAATGGGAAAAAAGGTCGGAAATGCTTTCAAAGACGGCTTAGAACTGAAGTAGTCATTCGTTAATAAATCAAAGGAATCCGTTCGTGGATTCCTTTTCTTTTATTAAAAAATCCCCGGGTTAATAACACCGGGGGATTATTTCTTAATTGAAATTATTCTTCGGAAGAATCATCATCATCCTGACCAGCTCTCTTTAAGAGCTCATTCAGGGCCTGATCAACTTCGGGAGAATCATTTTTGATTTCCTCCTGCGGGAGTTCAGGTTCTTTGGCTTCATACTCGCTGCTGGAAGGAAGAATTGAGCAGGAAGAGATGGTTTCGTTATCACGGAGAGTCATGACCTTGACACCGACAGTGTTTCTGCTGGTTTCATTGATTTGACCTAAGGAAGTTCTTAAGGTTGTTCCCATATTGGTGATAATGATGATGTCTTCATCGCCATGAACAGTCTTGATGGTGATGAGAGAACCATTCTTTTCACCTTCCTTGATAGTCTTGACACCCTTGGAACCACGAGATGTGATACGGTACTGAGTGCCATCGGTGATCTTTCCATAGCCGTTGGCAGAGAGAGAGAAGATCTTAGTGCCTTCAGTGGAAGTGGTGACACCGATGATGCTGTCATCATCAGTGATATCCATACCCTTAACACCGGTTGCGGTTCTTCCCATGCAACGGACATCGCTCTCATAGAAGGAACAGACCTTTCCGGCAGTTGATCCTAAGGAGATGATGTCTTCACCCTTGGTGTATTTGACATCAAGAAGTTCGTCATTTTCTCTTAAGGAGATAGCAATCTTACCATTGGAGTTGATATTCTCAAATTCACTGGCCTCGCAGCGTTTGACAACACCGCTCTTGGTGGCAAAGAAGAGATAGGAATTATCAGAATAGTCATCCATGGAGATGATAGAGTTAATCTTTTCACCATCCTGGAGACGTAAGAAGTTGACTATCGGGATACCCTTGCTGGTTCTTCCGCCTTCCATGATGAGATATCCACGGCAGTGGAAGACTCTTCCGGTATTAGTGAAGAACAGGACATCGGTCTTGGTACGTGAATGACGGAGAATGTCGACTTCATCGTCATTCTTGGTTTCCATACCCTTAACACCGATTCCGCCACGGTTCTGCTGTCTGAATTCGCTGGGGTCAACACGTTTGACATAGCCGGCCTTAGTTAAGATGATAAGGATTTCCTTATTAGGAATGAGGTCTTCATCATCGGCATCATATTCAGTATCACTGATTTCAGTTCTACGGTCATCACCGAAGTTCTTCTTGATGACTTCAAGCTCGGAAATCAAAGTGTCTTCAAGAACACCTTGGTCGGAGAGAATAAGGTTGTAACTCTTGCAATTTTCTTCAAGAGCGGTCTTTTCATCAAAGTATTTCTGATATTCAAGACCAGTAAGCTTTCTTAATGTCATATCAAGAATAGCTTTGCACTGAATATCATCAAGACTGAATCTTTCCTTTAATCTGGAGGTGGCTTCTTCGTTGTTCATAGAAGAACGGATGATATGAATAGCTTCATCAATGGCATCAGTGACAGTCAGAATACCTTCAAGAATATGAATTCTGTCACTAGCTTTCTTCAAATCATACTGAGTTCTTCTGGTGATGATCTGTTCCTGGAAGGCAATGTAGATATCAAGAGCTTGTCTCATGTTGAGAACTTTTGGAGTTCCGTTATCAATTGCCAGCATGTTGACGGCAAAGGATGATTGCAGAGAAGTCAGCTTGAAGAGGTGGTTAAGAACAATATCAGCTAAAGCACCCTTTTTGAGAATGACAGTGAAGTGAGTACCCATCTTTTGGGAAGAGTAGTCAGCGACGGAAGCAATTCCTTCAATTCTCTTATTGTCGGCCAATTCGGCGATGTTCTTGGCTAAATCTCTCTTATTGACCATGTAAGGGAGTTCGTAGAAGACGATTTCCTGATGGTTTCCCTTATCTTCGATACGGTACTTGGATCGGACTTTGACAGATCCACGTCCGGTTTCATAATATCTTCTGATTCCGCCACGTCCAAGGATGGTTCCTCCACCTGGGAAGTCAGGACCATGCATGATTGACATGATGTCCATAGTGGTCATTTCCGGATTCTTGATTAAAGACTGAACGCAGGTGATAGTTTCGCGGAGGTTGTGAGGAGGAATGGAAGTAGCCATACCGACAGCGATACCTGAGGTTTCGTTGCATAAGAGGTTAGGAAAACGGGAGGGAAGAACGGTTGGTTCCTGTCCTTCAGAGTCATAAGTATCAGAGAAAGCGACAGTATTCTTTTCAATGTCCTTGCACATTTCCAAAGCAATCTTTGATAATCTTGCTTCAGTGTAACGGCTGGCAGCTGGTTCATCACCATCAGGAGAACCGAAGTTACCATGTCCTTGGACAAGGGTGTAACGCATAGCAAAATCCTGGGCCATACGGCACATTGCCAAATAAATGGCAGAGTCACCATGTGGATGGTATTTACCCATGACGTCACCGACGACACGGGCGGATTTCTTAAACGGCTTATCGGGAGTGATTCCCATATCATACATATCGAAAATGATTCTTCTCTGAACTGGCTTCATACCATCTCTGGCATCAGGGACAGAACGGGAAGTAAGGGTGGAGACAGCATAATCAAGGAAAGAATCCTTGATTTCCTTTCCAAATTCATCAGGTGAGACACCAGGAGTGATTCCTTCGGTCAGGCCTTCGATTCCGGAACCAGTGACTTTGCCACTGTCAGGATTAATCTGCTCATTTTCGATTTCTTCGTGGACATTGTCTTCAGCAGAGACTTCTTCTTTGACTTCGGTTTCGTTAGATGTGGTTTTCTCATCAGAGGAAACTTCATCGTTTATTTTCTTTTCGTTTTCATCAGCCATGGTTGTTTCCTCCTTTATTAGATGTCAAGGTTCTTGACGAACTTGGCATTTGCCGTAATGTAATCCTTACGGGGTTCAACATTTTCACCCATTAAGTCGATTAAGGCATCATTAGCACTTTCAGCATCTTCAATTGTGACTTGAAGCATACGTCGGTGATTCTTATCCATAGTAGTCTCATCCAACTGATCGGGATCCATTTCACCGAGACCTTTGTAACGCTGCAGAGCATATCTGGCAGTGGTGGGAAGCTTAGCCTTGATTTCATCTAATTCTGCATCGGTGAA
>JBAXZU010000006.1:0-28217 GCA_041670225.1 Bacilli bacterium
AGGCACCTTTCCGCAGCTGAAAGCTTCGATACAGCTGATAGCTTCGCTTTCAGCATCAGAAGCATGAATATACAAGTCACAGTAGTTGATGATCTTGAGCAGTTCTTCCTGAGGGACAAATTTGTAGATAACAGGATTCTTCAGATACTTTTCAGATAACTTGGTATAAGCCTTCTTTTTCGGGCCCTGACCACAGAGAATCAACTGAATATCTCCATTGAATTTACTCTTTCCGATAGCCTTGATAATCAGATCCTGACGCTTTTCGCCCGAAAGACGTCCAATCATCAGAATAACAAACTTATCCTTCAGATTATCCGGTTTTTGAGTAGGAGTTGGAACGAATTTTGAGGAAACGCCATTGGAAATAGGAAAAATATCATTTCTATAATGATGTTTGATCATCTGATCTTTCATCATCATTGATGGAGTATGAATATTTTGGATATAGTGATACATCCAGGTATTGAAAAGGGCATAGATAATTGAGTTAATCAGATGAGAATGTCCCATCTTGATATTATAGGAAACATTTTCAGGCTGAACATGCATGGCACTGGAGACCGGAATTCCCATAGCCTTGGCAACTAATCTGACCTGCATTTCTAACTTAAAAGGCATCATTAGATGAACAATGTCGCTGCCTTCCAAAAATTTTCTGATTCGAGGAAAGTCGTCATTGCTGAGTTTTGCTAAATACATTCCGTTATCATCAATAAGAGGATTGAAAATACCAAAATTAAGCTTAGTATCAACACCGAAAATATCAAAATTAGTAAGATCGGAGTGATCTTTTGGAACAAAAGCAATAAAACGGACAACATGTCCATGTTTTTTTAAGATTTCAGCTGTTCTCATAGCGGTAACTGTTGTTCCGTTATTAGTAGCCCCTATCATGTCAACAACAAATGTAATAACCATAAGTACCTCTATTAGAAATATCGAAATAACTAGCCGAATTATATCGATAATAATATTATTTAACAACTATTATAAAAACTAACTATTTCGAAGATGGTTCTGTATTTTCCTCAATTGGCATAGAATCATCCAAAGAAGAGGATCCTAACCATAAAGGTTTGACTTCAAAAACCGACTTACGTAATCCTAATTCATAAGGAAAAGCCAGCTTATAGGCATTAAGGAACATTCTTTTGGAAGAGTCGGCAGAATATTTCTTGTCACCCAAAAGAGTAAGGCCTAAAGTCTTCAAAGCGATTCTAATCTGGTTTTTACGGCCAGTAAGAATCTTGATAGATAAGACAGTCCCTAATTTATTCTGATGATCAGCCTTAATCAGAGTGATTGCTTTCTTTCCGATTCTTTTGTCACGAGTCGGATAAACATTTCCGGATTTTTCATCGAAAGCTAAATACTGCTCAACTTTAAATTCCTTGCCGTCAGGAATGCTTTCCTTGACAATAGCTTCATAATATCTGTCAACCTCCTGATCTTCAAAGCAGTCTTGAAGCATTTCTTTAACACCGGGATTTTTTGCAAACAAAATCAAACCGGATGTATCACGGTCAAGACGGTGAACAATAAAAGCACGAGCTCTTTTATTATTCAGATAATCACGGACATAACGATAAAGGTTATGCCGGTCATCATTTTCGGTAGAAATTGTCAGAAGTCCGGATTTCTTATACACAACTAAGATTTCCTTATCTTCGTAAATAGTGTCAAATGATCTTTTCATACAAATCTATTTTACCTTATTTTCGCCTGAATAAGTATGGTAAAGGCGAAATAAACCAATAAAATGGAGTTATTTAATAAAAAAATAGTTTTTTTCACTTGGTTTGAGACATGTTTATGAAAATTAAGTATCAAAAAGAAGAAAATTTTGAGAAAGAATAAAAAATCAATTTTCAAAAAAGTACAAAGTTTTCAAAGATACTCTTTATTAATACCCCTATTTTAGCGTATAATTAGTTCCTAGGAAAGCGAGAAAATAACATGGAAAAATTCGATCTTAAGAATTACCCTAATGTCACCATCCTAGACCATCCGTTACTTCAGCATAAGATTACTTTATTACGTGATGTTAAAACCGGAACCAACGAATTCAGACATTTAGTCAAAGAAATCGCCATCATGGAAGGCTATGAAGCTTTAAGAGATCTTCCCACTGAATTAGTTTCCGTTCAGACTCCTATTGAAGTTGCCCAGGAACCTATGGTTTCCGGAAAAAAGCTTTGTTTTGTTCCTATTCTCAGAGCTGGACTTGGTATGGTTGACGGACTTCTTGAATTAGTTCCATCAGCTAAGGTCGGACATATTGGTCTTTATAGAGATGAAGTCACTCATAAGCCGCATGAATATTACTGCAAACTTCCTTACAATCTTGGTGAAAGAGATATTTATCTTCTTGATCCAATGTTTGCAACTGGCGGTTCGGCCATCGGTGCTGTTGAGCTTTTGAAAAAGCATGGCGCCAAGAACATTCATTTTATTGCTATTATTGCCGCTCCTGAAGGTGTCGCAGCTTTCTGCAAAGAATGCCCAGATATCCCAGTCTTCATTGGCCATCTTGATAGATGCCTTAATGAAAAAGCCTATATCTGCCCAGGTTTAGGTGATGCTGGCGACAGAATCTTCGGAACTATCAAATAAATTAATTTCCGTCATCAATGGATTCATTGGTGACGGTTTTTATAAAAAATTAAAAAAAGACATTTTTCTTTACGACTTTTTCTAAAAAAGTTGACTTAATGATGGTTCTAGGTTATACTAATAAACGCGAAAAATATCGCGTAGGAAAGTAGAACGCCCGTTCTCACCTGACTGGATAATGTTCTGGTAGGTCAAATGCCTTGATAATTGTTGATGTTTACTTTTTTGTAAATTATCGAACATGTTCAAATAATGCATTTAAAGCGGGTTTTCTTTACTGGAAACCCGCTTTTTTCACGAAAAACGATGGAGGATTAGTCTTATAACAAGCGATTATCAGTCAAAGCAGCAGTACAAGAACAGATTTAAAAATGCTGATCTTGTAAACGAAAGAATTCACTGTAAAGAAGTTCTTTTAATTGGTTTAGATGGTGTTTCCTTTGGCGTTGTTCCTTTAAGAGTTGCTCAGCAGAAATCATTAGAAGCTGGAATGGATTTGCTTTGTGTCTCACCTAATGCCAACCCACCTGTCTGCCGAATTCTGGATTATGGAAAATTCAAGTTTGACAAAGACAAAAAAGAAAGAGAAGCCAAGAAGAACCAAAAGAAGACTGTTATTAAGGAAATTAGATTCACTGCTACAACCGATAAACACGATCTTGAAACTAAAGCCAAGGCTGCAATCAAATTCTTGCAGGATGACATGAAAGTCAAGGTTGCTGTATTCATCAAGGGAAGAATGGCCCAGCGTATGGACATTGTTACTTCCACATTGGATTACTTCCTTGATCAAATCAAAGACTATGGTAACATCGAGAAGAGTCCCGAGTTATTAGGCAGGGATTACTTCGTTATGGTAAGTCCAAAGAAATAGGAGGATAGAAACTATGCCTAAGATGAAGAGTAAGCGTGGAGCTGTCAAGAGATTTAAAATCACCGCCACAGGAAAGATTAAGAAGTGGAATCAGAATACTTCTCACCTTTCTCACAACAAGCAGCATAAGAACATCGTTCACAACCGTAAGGCCAGATATTTAAACAATGTTCAGGCTAAGAAGATGACTGGTCTTATCAGTAAGTAAGGAAGGGAGAATTAATTTACCATGAGAGTCAAGGGTGGAACCGTCAGACACGCTAATAGAAAGCGTATCATGAAGAGAGCCGAAGGATATTTCGGCGGAAGACATAGACTTTACAAGACTGCCAAAGAATCCGTAATGAGAGCTGATTGGTATGCTTTCAACGGACGTAAGGAAAGAAAACAGGACTACAGAAAGCTTTGGATCAGACGTATCTCAGCTGCCTGCAAGGCCAACGATATCAGTTACTCACAGTTCATGTTCGGACTTAAGTTAACTAATGTTGCCTTAAACAGAAAGATGCTCAGTGAGCTTGCTGCCACTAATCCTGCTGAATTCAAGAATCTTGTCGACCTTAGCACAAAAGCTATTGCCGATAACGCTTCTAAGTAAACTGCCTAATTAAAATAAAGAAAGCTGGGCTTCGGTCCAGCTTTTTTTGTACAAAAAAATCGGTGTCTTCACACCGATTAAGAAATTTATAATTCGTCTTCTTCCTGAGAAATGGTGATATGCTCAGCCTTGGTGTTACGGATACAATCCCTAACCATGGACTTCCAATCAAACTCACTTTCAATTCTTTCGACAGCTTCCAGAGTTGGATGGGTAACTGGATCCTTAAGCTGGAAAATTGTGCAGCAGTCTTCATAAGGACGGATAGAAATATCAAAAGTACCGATTTTCTGAGCGATGTCAATGATATCTCTCTTGTCGACAACAGCCAAAGGCCTGATCATTGGCATGGTTGAGCACTGTTCAATAACTTTCACGGAAGGAAGAGTCTGCGAGGCTACCTGTCCGATAGATTCACCTCCGGATAAGACTAAGTCATTATGCTGATAGGCGATGCTTTCAGAAATTCTCAGCATCATTCTTCTCATAATAGTAACACAATAGCTGGGGCCGGCAACTTCATAGATTTTCTTTTCCAAGTCAGTGAAAGGAACCACATAAAGTTTTATATCAGGCTGATATTCATTAAGAACGTGAAGAAGATCATGAATTTTATCGATAACCTTAGCTGAAGTATAAGGAGGAGCTGCAAAATGGACGCATTCCAGCTTAATTCCACGCTTCATCATCAGATAGGCAGCTACGGGAGAATCAATTCCGCCACTGATCAGAAGCAGAGATTTTCCGGCAATTCCTAAAGGATATCCACCAAGACCACGGTCTTTCTGAGCATAGACATAAACAGCATCTTTACGGCACATGATATGAATAAGAAGTTCAGGATTATGAACATCGACATGAGCTTCCGGAACATGATCAAGAATATATCCACCGACTTCTTTATTGATATCATCCGAATTCATATCAAAATCCTTATCAGGTCGGCGGGCCTGAACTTTGAAAGTCTGAGGATTACTTATTTTATAAAGTCTTAAGGCTTCTTCCTCAATCTTCAGTAAATCAAGTTACACAGCATGAGCCAAAGCAAAAGAACCGATACCGGAAACCTTAGCCAGTTTTTCCTTAACCAAAGAATAATCCTCACCATTCAGGAGAATATAAATATGGTCTTTTTTAACCTCAAAGGTCAGCTTCTTAAAATTTCGAAGACTATAACGGATGTTATTTCCTAAAAGACGGATAAAATCCATAATGTTCTTTCCTTTGGTCGATAATTCACCAAAGAAAACAATAATCATATCATTCGAGTTCATATATTACTCCTTGTTTTAATTTCGGACAGAATCTGGGTGAAGATTTTCATAAATTCCTCAGCCTGATCAATAGTCTCAGTTCCTGAGAAAGAAAGTCTGATGGAATTGGACGCAATCTCATCATCCCAACCCGCCCCTTTAAGGACATAGCTGATTCCAGCTTCACGGCTAGAACAGGCCGAAGTCGTAGAGACATAGACATGATGATTACTTAAAGCTTCAGCAATAACCGAGCCTTTATGTTCAAGAAGAGAGAAATTAAGAATAAATGGTGAAGCATCCAGAGGAGAAGTAATAACAACTTCTTTAATTTCAGAAAGCTTTGTTCTTAAATAATCGGTGATTTTCTTAGCCTGAACGCTTCTTGATTCCATAGTAGAAAAGGAAAGTCGCAAAGCCGTTGCCAAAGAACAATCCAAGCCCATAAAAGAAGTACCGGCTCGCAATCCATTTTCCTGACTACCGCCTATTATTTGTTCATCAATAAACACATTCTTTTTCTTAACCAGAACACCGCTTCCCTTTAATCCGCCAACCTTATGACCGGAAAAGGACATTAGATCATAAGCCTGAGAATTTAAAGGCATCTTGCAGATGGCCTGAGTAGCATCAACATGAAGCAAAGCCTTTGAATTTTTGTGGATAATATCATAGGCTTCCTCAATAGGGAATATATATCCGGTTTCATTATTCACTGCCATGATAGAAACAAGACAGGTCTTGTCATTAAGGCTGTTTCTGAGCTGTTCAAGGTTGAGTCGGCCTTCTTTATCATAGTCTAGATAAATAACCTCATATCCAGTCTTTTCAATAGCTTCAAAAAGATTTAAAACGGAGGGATGCTCAGCCTTGGTGGTAATAATTCTTTTAGCCCAGGACTGGCAATGCTGACAAACGCCCCTGATAGCGAGATTGTTTCCTTCAGTAGCACCACTGGTAAAGATGACTTCATCAGCCTGGCAATCAAGATATTTAGCAATCTGACGGCGTGCTTTCTCAAGGATTTCAGATGAACGATAACCTAAACCATGATTGGAACTAGGGTTAGCAAAATAATCAATTGAGATTTTCTCAAATGATTTCATGACTTCAGCATAAGGCATAGTCGTTGCACTGCTATCAAAATAAATATAATCTTTATCGTTCATTAGAAGTTATTGGAACTGATCTGAGTAGAGAAGATTTTAACAATCTTCAGAGCCTCGGATTTTGCCCGGTCAAAATCGCCTTCATTAAAGGCTTTCTCGGCAATATCAAGCATCTGACGGCTATCAGAGAAATCAATTCGGTAGGCATTAGCATAAACAATTGCGGTCTCAGCACTCTTACAAGCCTCCGTTTTCTCATTGATTTCATTAATCAGCTGATCACATTTGGCAACAAAGGGAGCAAAAGCATTTCCCGCTTTAGTAACATCAACAGGAAGAGTGACAAGAATATGGTCAATTTCGGAAATAGAACCAAAAAGGGAACGGAAAACCATATTCTGAGCGCTGACATAACTCTCAACACCAATCTGAGACTTCATCTGATATTGGGACTTTTTAAGACTAAGGTAATAGTTTCGTAATCCGTTATAGACATCCTGACTCTTAGATTTCAGCGAATTGATGTATTCCGTATAATCCTGCATTGTCCGTTTGACTTTTCCAATTTCTATCTGAAGCTCATTAATCTTCCGGCAGACAATGGTATAAGGCTGGCGGTTGCTGGTATCTAAATAACTGTCAAGATCACGCTTAAGATAACTGATGGCTTCAATATCATTTTTCAGTGAACCCATCTGTTCAACGTACTTGCGGTCAAGAAAGAAAGTCTTCTGGTTGATTGGGAGAGCCTTGATAGCTGAAGAATATTCCTTTTCAATTCCGTAAGTTGAAGTAATAATGATATCACGTGATTGAACAACCTGGTCCTTAGCTTTTCTTTCATTATCAAACTGAGCAAGGATATCAGTGATACAGCTCTGAATCTGAGCAATCTGGGATTTAACATCAGTAACATCAAGGACCTGAAGCTTTTCATTAATATTGTTCAAGATGGAATTGATTGAGGAATTCATCTGGTCAACATTAAGATAATCAAGAATATAGCCGTCATTCAGAAGATTCTGATAATCCTGATTCAGGCGGTTAAGCTTTTCCGGAATAACCTTGGTGGAAAGGGAAACAAAAGAAGGGAGATCATCCTTAATGGAATCTAAAGCCGAAAGAACTTTTTCAATTTTTGGTATTAGATTTTTAGCTTCTTCGTATTTAGCCTGATTGGTTAATTCCTCGTATTTGGAAAAAGTCCTTTCAGCTCCATGGAAAATACCGGAAAAAGGTTTTTCTAAAGGCTTAAGTTCATTGATATTTTCATTATAGAAGGCTTTGATTCTTCTGAAAGTTTCCTTAACGCCAAGAATTCCTTCTCGAGTCTGGGAATCATCATGAAGAAGAGAATTAAGATCATCAGAAAAAGAAGAAACCGAGCGGCTATATTCCTTTAAAGAGGAAAAAGCCTGATTAAGGACTTCTTTAAATTCTTTAGTCTTATGTTTTTCAGCAAATAGAGTGTCTATGCTGTTTAAGGCAATTGACATATCCCGATCTTTCTTATTAAGAAGATCATCGTATTGTTTTTTTCTTTCCAGATAATGGATATTAAACTGATTAGAATAACGTCCCAGGGATCCAAGTCTACTAATACTTGATAAGCAGTCGACTGTCAATTGAGTATGGTAGAGATCGTATTGATTGTGAAGTTCCTTGACGGTCTTGGCATACCGATGTTTGGAAAAAACTTTAGCCAATACAAAAATCATTATTGCAACAATAGGTGTAATGGTGCAAATAAGAATTATAGCTAAAATTTTTGGATCCATGATAAACCTCCGAAAAGCACAACAGACAGAGTGTTAAGAAACTACTTTGTGGTATCTCTCTTATTGTATGTTGCTCTGATTCTGAAAGTCTTATCTTTAGCAACAGCTGAATTGTCGAGAAGCTTAGTAAGCATTCTGACGGCAATTGAGCCGACTTTAAACATATCAATAGAGAAAGAAGAAACTTCAGGACGGATGATGTATGAATATTTTGAGCCGATTTCAGCTAAAACTTCAATATCATCAGGGCAAGTTAAACCATTATCTTTAGCAGCATTAACAACAGCAGCAGCCAAAGAATCACGAGGGCAGACAAAGTAACCCTTACGATGGTCTTTGAAATATTCCTTCATTCCGGCATAGACAATGCCATATGAATCATTGAACTGAACGGTGGAAATATGCTTTTCATTGACTTTTCCGTATTCTAAAAGTCCGTCTCTGATGTCATCAAGCATTTTTCCCTGATTGACAATATCAAGAATGCAGACATCATCATGACCTGTCATTAAATGTTCTTTAACAACATCCATGACCGGATCCTTATATTCAATTTCAATTGAGCCTAAAGCTTCGCCTTCCATATCATGGCCGATAACAATAAGCGGAATATGATAATTCTGAATAGATCTTATTTCATCAGTACCCAATTCATCATCATAAATGACAGCACCATCGACATGGCTCTTGATTAAGGATTCGATAACCTGAGCGGCATCTTCCTTAGTTCTCTTGGTAATGAAAATGGAAGTGATATAGCCGTAGATTTTGGCAACATCAATCATGCCATCAAGCATATTGGAAACATAATTGTATCCAGTTGAAGGAATCATGATTCCGATATTAGTTGAACGGGAGTTAGCCAATCCCTGAGCTAAAGCACTAGGCTTGTAACCAAGCTTCTGAATAGCATCATTGACAGCTTTTCTGGTTTTTTCAGTAACATTGCTGTGATTGTTAATAACACGGCTGACGGTTGCTAAAGAAACACCGGAAACTTTTGCCACTTCATAGATCGTAACACGATCCTTGTACATCTTCTTGTTGTCTTCCATCTAAAGATCCTCCAAAATTATTCCTACAAATTATTATAATCTATTTTATTGATAATATCATAGACTTATGAAAATTTTTTCATGATTTCATATAAAAAGCCGGCATCTTGACTGCCGGCTCAAAACAAATACTTGCTTATCTCTTCTTTGGTTCCCAATCGTAGTTAACTACTTCAGGAAGGAAAGAGTTCTTATGACCGCAGATAGGGCAGACAGCCGGGGCAACAGGTCCAACATGAACATGTCCGCAGACATCGCATTTCCAAACGATCAAAGCACCTTCTTTGATAGTAAGCTTATTGGTTTTCAAAGCCTCTAACATGGCATTGTAACGAGCTTCATGTCTAGCTTCAACAGCACCAATCAAATCCATCTTTGCAGCAATTTCAGGGAATCCTTCTTCTCTGGCAATTTTGGCAAATTCAGGATACATGACATTGGTTTCATAGTCTTCACCATTAGCAGCATCAACGATGTTGGCTTCAGTAGTTGGAATACTTCCGCCATGCAGGAACTTGAACCAAACTTCAGCATGTTCGTTTTCATTTCTGGAAGTTTCTTCAAATAATGCAGCAAATCCCTGATAGCCTTCTTTCTTAGCGACAGAAGCATAATATCCGTACTTAGTGTGGGCTTGGCTTTCACCAGCAAAGGCAGCTAATAAATTCTGCTCAGTCTTAGTACCTTTTAAATCTTTCATATGTTTTCCTCCGTTTAAGGTACCATTAGTATATCATTTCCAAAAATAAAGCTTCAAATAATGCTTAGAATTTTTACAATATGGAATTTAAGACAACATTCAGTCAAATGGTCTATTGTTTTCTCCTCTATTTGCCTATAATAAACCAGTAAAAGAAAACCAAAATAAAAATGCAGATAAAACAGAAATACTCAGTCTTTACGTATATAAAACCTTATCGGGAATACTTCATTCTCGCTGTCCTTTTCATATTGATCGAATGTGGTTTGGAAATCTCCGTGCCTTTCCTTTCAAACATTCTCCTGAAAAAGGGACTGATTTATGATGCAACCGAAACCTCAGTCATTGGAATGGATACCACGTTCATCCTAATAATGGGTGCAATAATGCTTTCCTTTGCCGTTGTTTCAATGTTTCTAGGATTCATGACCGCCAAATTCACAGCCAAAGTCGGAAGAGGTCTGGGATATGAGCTTAGAAAAGCTGAATATCAGAAAATCCAGGATCTTTCCTTCTCCAATCTTGATAATTTCCGAATCAATTCACTTGTCACCCGTATGACTAACGATGTCCAGATTGTCTCCGACACTTTCTGTCAGGTTCTTCGTCCATTGCTTAGAGCACCACTTCAGTTGGTCTTTTCTTCCGTCTTTGCCATCATCATGTCAGCTCAGCTAAGCATTGTTTTTGCCGTAGTCGTTCCGATACTGGCAATTTTGCTGATAGTTGTTATTGCCCTCTCCCGGCCTCTTTTTGTCAAACTTCAGGGAGTCTTAGACAAAGTCAACAGAACCACTAGAGAATCCATCACAGCTATGAAGCTCATCCGTGCCAATGCCAAAAAGGAAAGAGAAACCGAAAAGTTTTCCTCAGTTAATCAAGAAGCAAAAAAAGTCGCTTCTTCTGCTTTAGGAATTAACGCCACCAACATGGCCTGTATTCAGGCAATGACTTACCTATGTATACTTGGAATCCTCATAATAGGTGGAAATTTAGCTATTAAGGCCGCTTCCGCTATTATGATTGTCAACATTGCTTCCTTTTTAGATTATGTCATGCAGATGCTTGCTTCTTTGATCATGCTCTCTAATGTCTTCATGATTTTCACTAGAGCTGATGCTTCCAATAGCCGTATCAGAAAAGTCTTTGAAGCTGAAAATGAAATTGTGGAAGATAAAGCTTCTGATGTTAAACTTGAAAACGGAAGTGTGGAATTAAAAAATGTCTTCTTCAAATACAAGAAGCAAGCAGATGAATATGTTCTCTCTGATATCAATCTCGATATCGAGAATGGTCAATTCATCGGAATCACCGGAAAAACCGGTTCATCCAAATCAACCTTGATTTATCTGATTGAAAGGTTCTACGACATTGAAAAAGGTGAGCTTAAAATCGGAGGAAAAGATATCAAGGAGTATTCCCTGAATGAATTACGCAAGAATATTGCCATCTCCTTCCAGTCTCCACAGCTCTTCACCGGAACCATCAGAGATAACCTCTTATGGGGAAAGAAGGATGCTACAGAAGAAGAAATCATTAAGGCTTGCCAAATTGCCCAATGCTATGACTTCATTGTCAACACTCTTCCCAAGGGATTTGAGACAGTTATGGGACAAAGCGGGAGCAATATTTCCGGTGGACAGAGACAGCGTATCTGCATTGCCAGAGCCATACTCCGTAACCCAAAGATCTTGATTCTGGATGATTCTTTCTCTGCCTTAGACAGAATAACGGAACAACAGGTTAAACAGAATCTTAAAACCATGCTGCCGGAAATGACTAAAATTGTTATTTCTCAAAAAGTCAGCACGATTTTTGATGCTGACAGTATCATTGTAATGGATGACGGAAAAGTTTCAGAAGTCGGAACCAATCAGCAGTTACTAGAAAACAATGGAATCTATAAGATGATTTATTCCATTCAGAATGAAGGCAAATAACATGGCTGAAAAGAAACTTAACAAATATTCACGAGCTGATAAATTCTTTCCGACTATTTTTAGACTGCTTTCTTATTTCAAAGGCAAAAGATTTATTATCTTCCTAGTTTTTATCCTCGTTGTCTGGTCTTCACTAGCCAACATTCTAGGAACCTATTTATCCAAAGATGTCATAAATTCCTTAAGTGAGAATCTCAAAAACGGCTATACTGTTTCCCAACAGATAGAATCACTTTACTCCCTGACATCAGTCATTGCCATCCTTTATCTGACAGGTGTAATCTGCAACATCATCTATATGCAGACTATGGTCAGAATGACTCAATGGATTGTTTTCCGTATCAGAAAACAACTATTTGACAAAATGCAGGATCTGCCAATTGAGTATTTTGATAAACACACCCATGGTGAAATCATGAATTACTATACCAATGACATCGATACTATTCAGACAGCAATGAATGACAGCTTTGCCAATATCATCCTTTCTTCCTGCAATATCATTGGAACCATTATTTCCATGTTCCTCTTATCCTGGCAATTATCATTGATTATCATGCCAATGATTCTTTCCTTATTTGTTTTCATGTATGTCAATACTAAAAAAACCCGAAAGTATTTCATCATGCAGCAGGAATGCCTGGCACAGGTCAACTCTAAAGTAGAGGAAAATCTTTCCGGAATAAAAGTTGAAAAAGCCTTCAATCACGAAAAGGACTCTCTTGACGACCTACTTGTTTCTAATGAAAATTGGCGACAAGCCAGCGAAAAAGCTTTTTTCCATACCCAACTGACAATCCCGGTCAATGTCACAATTTCCTATTTGAATTTTGCCTTAAGTGCCTTAATCGGATGTGTTTTTCTTGTCAACGGAACGATAGCTGGATTGGGAGACTTATCCTCATTTATGGTCTTTGCCCGCTCAGCCTGTCAGCCTTTCAATTACTTCACCATGCATTTAAACAATATTCTGACCTGTGCTGCCGGAAGTGAAAGAATCTTCCGTTTCCTTGATGAGAAAAGTGAATTGGATGAAGGAAAAATCTATCTTATTAAGAATAGTGATGAAAGTTATGGCAGTAGCTTCCAAAGCCGTTATAGTTGGGCTATCCCTAGCACTGACGGTACCCTCAGAACCATTCCGTTAATCGGAAAAATCGAATTCAAAGACGTCACTTTCAGCTATATTAAAGGTGGTAAGAAAATTCTTCAGCATATCTCTTTTGATGTTCATCCCGGAAAGAAAGTAGCCTTTGTCGGCTCAACAGGAGCCGGCAAAACCACCATCATTTCACTATTGGCTAGATTCTATCCCCTTGATGAGGGTGAAATCACTTATGACGGAATCAATATCAATGACATAAAACTGGAATCTCTGAGACGAGCAATTTCTATGGTTACTCAGGATACCCATCTCTTCACTGATTCAATATTCGATAACATCCGCTATGTCCGTCAGCATTCCAACAAAGAAGAAGTCAGAAAAGCCAGTCTTGATAGTCACGCTGATAGTTTCATCAAGCGCACACCAGAAGGCTATGACACCATGATCTATGATGATGGCAGCAATCTATCGGAAGGACAAAGGCAATTATTGGGAATCGCCAGGGCTACTTTGAATCAACCCCCAGTCATGATTCTAGATGAGGCTACCAGTAACATTGATACCCAGAGCGAACAGCTGATTCAGGAAGGACTCTCCCGTTTGATGAAATCAAAAACAGTCATGGTCATTGCCCATCGCTTATCAACAATTCGTGATGCTGATGAGATAATCGTTCTCGAAAATGGTAAAATAATTGAAAAGGGAAGCCAAGACGAGCTTTTGAAAAACAAAGGGGCTTACTTTAATCTCTATACCGGAAAGAAAGAACTCGCCTAGGAGGAAAAGATGAAAATTGATTTGTCCAACATGAAGAAAATTCGAAGAAAAGGTCATGAGGTCTTTCTCGGTCATGATGAAATACTGAATAAATTCTTCGATATCGATGAAGAAAAGATGTTAATTACCGCCACTATCAAATTTGAAAAAGCTTCTGATTTAGTTGATGAATCCATTTCGAAGAATGGAAACATCAAGCTCAATGAAGCAGTGATTCAGAAGATGGTTGAAGTCACTAAAATGATTCCCCGGGTATATGACATTAATTATTGCCTGGAAATAAATAACATGGAAGACTACACCAGCGATGAATTGACTCAGGCTTTCAACGATTCTATCCAGCTTAGCTATTACAATAACCGATTGGCTATGGACCGAAAAAGAAATTTGGGAATCCTGTTATCCTCAATTGGCATCTGTGTCCTGATTGCCAGTGTTTTTCTTAATGTCTTTAATGTCATACCAGGATTTGAAAACTCAGTTCTCTATGAAGTGGTCGATATCATCGGAACCGTATTCATTTGGGAAGCTGCCAGTATGTGGCTGATTGAAGGGGCTGAAATGAGGCTGATCCTTACAACCATAAAAAGAAGAATAAAAGACATTCAGGTAAAGACACCTGAAAAGACAATTGAAATAAAGAAAGATGAGAAAAACATTCTTTCTGACATTGAAGAAAAGATAAAAGAAATCGAAAAATAAAAAAACAACCTCGGTTCTACTTTGTAGAATGCAGAGGTTGTTTTTCTTTTATTAACAATAAATACAGAAATAGATTCCTAAGAAATGAACTATGGCTCCCGCCAGAACAAAGAAATGCCAAATAAAATGAGAGCCTTTCAATCCCTTCTTTGCAAAAGGAATCATTCCCAAAGTATAGGTAACACCGCCTCCCAGAATCCAGAAAATCAAATTGAGGTTATGAGTAAACATGCTAGGCATCAGAGCCAGACCGCTCCAGCCTATAACAAAATACAGGGAGTAATGAAGTCCTTTGATTTTTCCTGGGCCGAAGACACCGACAAAAGTAATTCCGGTGACAATCAGAACCCACATGACAATGAACCAAACTAAGGCAGCTATCGGATGCAATTCATAAAAATAGATTAGAAGCATCGGAGCAAAGGTGCCGCCAATCAGAAGATAGATAGAAGAATAGTCAAACCTTCTCCAAATTCTTTTGACAGTGGTTCCCCATTTAAAGGAATGATACAGACAAGACATCAGCATCATAATAAAAATTGAAACCCCATAGAAACAGGAAGCCACAATCATCAAAGTTGTGGTTGATTTACTCAGCATCAAGAAAAGACCGACTACTGCTAAGATTGCCCCGATTCCATGAGTGGTTGCATTACCTATTTCTTCTAATAGACCACGTTTTGGAGCCTCATTAAGAATACGGTTATTTTTTCTCTTCTCAGCCTTATTCCTTAATCCTTCCTGTTCAGCCAAAGGCTTAATCTCAATAAGATTATTCTCATATTCTTCGTTAATTTCAGCTTTTCGCTGTTCATAATCGATTTTTGCCTGAGTGAAAGCCTCACTCCGGTTTTTCTTTATTTCTTTTATTTTATTAATATTTGTGTTTTCCATGATAATTAACCGGTTAATTCTACCATATAAAAGCCATCTTAAGAAGCTTTACCGATAATTAGATAAGAAAACAGTAAAATGTTCGATTTACTTAATTTCCCTGAAAACAGAATCAAGAAGGGAATAAAGATATCCCTTAACCGGAAGTGCAAAAGTTTTTTGGGCAAAATCCATATATATTTTTATTTGCTTATCATAAGAAACATCATCGAGATTCTTGGTTTTGTAATCTATGATATCAATATGATCCGGATAAATTACCATTAAATCGATTATGCCGTTAGTATTCTTTGTCTCATCAATAAACTCATATTCCTTATATATGCTGCCTTTAGAAACATCTTTCATTAGATCAGAGGCTAAGAATCTTCTAACAATGTTACGGAAATACTCACTGGGAAGAAGCTCATAATCGGGATTAGTGAAATCAGTGATTTCCATCATAAAATGGATTCTGGTTCCGAATTCCATCGCTTCCCGAGATGAGAAAATCTTTAAATTCTTACTGGCCTTTGCCATCTGATTCAATGGTTTCTTATCTATTGAAAGATTCCTAACCTTAATTATCGGATGTTCAATTCTTTGATTGCTAACAGAGACTTCCGGACAAGGCTCATCAATCATCATAACCTTCTTTTCAAAACGCGAAAGCGTGATAAAAGGTGTGATTAAGTTAGAAAAAGACTTCATTTCTATTTTTTCATCATCAAGAATAGGAACCTTCTTTCCGAAGAAAATGTTTTTGTAAGATTCATCAGGCTTCAATATCTTACGTTCAGAATCCTTCATAGCCTTAAAATTCGGGTCAATAAGCACATCGTTGTCCTGACATATTTTTTCAAGGTCAGTGAACGAGGAAAATCCGTTCTTGTAATCCTGATAAGCTGCAATCATCTCCTCTTTTAGCGAATCATCCATTTCCTGTCTATCATCAGCATTTTTTACATCATAAGCTGTGGTAGCCAAAGGAAGAGGAATGGTGGAAAGAAAACCATCTACACCATTCGCTTTTCTCTCATCATCAGTCAATATCAGATACTCACCGGGAATATCTGGAATTATTATTTTAAGGAAATTGAAGGAAATTTCATTTCTGAAATAAGATTCCACAGCAAAACGATAGGAATCCGAACTAGGAAAATCATCAGCAAGATTGTTCTTAGTCAGATAATCATTACGAAGCTCGCTATTAAATATGACATTGTTTTTGATAACAAAAATCATTTTTTCCTTAGCTCTGGTCAGAGCAACATAAAACAATCGGATTTTTTCAGAAACATCTAATTCAATTTCATGCTGCTGATATAATGTTTTAAGATAGCCAAGTTTATCGTTATCCGGAAGAATTAATCCGTAATCATCCGAAACAATGTAGGCTTTACTTAAAGACCGGCGATTAAAAGCATTGCTAAGCCCAGCAAAATAAATAATACTGAATTCCAATCCCTTTGACTGATGGACATTCATCAACATAACAGAATCCAATGAGGATGCTTTATTGGAAAGTTCGAGCTTTTCATTATACTTGCAGTAATTTTCCAATAGCTGAATAAAATCATCAAAAGAATAATCCAGTTTGCTCATTGAATCAAACTCATCAAGAAAGGTATCAATTATCCGAGAATTTTTGTCAACTTCTCCAAACTCAATCAGTTTATGAACAAAACCTAATTTTGAAAAAACATTCCTTATGACCTGAGAATCAGTTACTTGATTGGATTCATAGACAGTATCTTTGATTGTCAGGAATAGCGGGTCAGTGAAAAATGAATTGCCTTTTTCAATGGCTAAAAGCTGAGAATCGGAATATGAACCGATAAAGCTTCTGGCAATAGAATAAAAAGCATGCTTAAAATCTTTGCTGGAATACTCACCGGTTTTGATTATTTTAATCATCTTAAGGATATTTTCCGAAATCTGTATTACATCCGCTAACTTGATGTCCTCATTATACTGGACAAATAAAGGAATCTTATTTTTATTGAATACCCGAGAATAAGAAGAGAAGGATGTTCCTCTGTCCATAATGATGCAGAAATCAGAAAAAACACAAGGGCGTAAATAATTCTTTCCTTTATCTGAGGCAAAAACCAAATAGTGATTATTAATTTTGGAAATGATATCTTTGCAGATCATTTCAGCCTCTATCTCAGAAACATCTTTTCGGTTGATTTTTTCTTCTCCGTCTCCGTAAACCAAGAAATCGGAATGATAATTCTGTCCTTTGGCTCGGTTCTCGCCATACATTGAATTTCCCCATTCAATCATATGATTCTTGCAATAGTCAGCAGCTCCGATTCTATCCGACATCAATCCTGAAAAAATGGTGTTAATATCCGAGAGAACTTCACTTCTGGAACGGAAATTCCGGTTCAGATCAATAGCACGTTCATTAGGACTGTTCTGATATTCATTATATTTTGATTGGAAGAGATCGCATCTGGCATTTCGGAAACGGTAGATTGACTGCTTAATATCGCCAACCATGTAGATATCATTATTAGTAATCAATGAAAGGAAAGTATCCTGAACCAGGGAAGTATCCTGATACTCATCAACCATGATGGTTTTGAATTGATTCTTAATTTCTTCTCGAACTTCAGGGAAATTTTTAAGCAGATATAAAGCTTTTTTGGAAATATCCTCAAATTCAAAAGCCTGAGTTTCCTCTTTATACTCCTTAATCTTTTCATTCAGTTCCTTGACAATATCAATCAGAATTCCCGCCTTGACTTTTCGCTGACTAAAAGCGAATCTGATATCATCAGTGCTTTGAGGAAGGTTCCCCAAAAATTCTTTCAAAGAAGCTCTTGCCACAGTGAATTTATCAATCAATTCTCCATCCTGGCTATCACAGCCACTAGGTTTCCTTATAGAAAAATCAAAAGGATAAGTATTCATCAAATCATCATATGAATTGGCAGACATAAACCATGAAAACAGGTCATTAGATAAATCAGCAAAGGTTTTCCCTTTTGCTTTTATCATAATATCAGGAAGATTATTAAGGATTACAGACAATTCCTGCCTCCGACGATAGATTTCATCGGTCACACTGAGAATAAATGAGTCAATGAATTCCTGACTATAAAATCTTTCTTCATAGGAATTCAGATATTCATCCATATCATTCGATTTATAGGCATTGCCAAAAATATTGAGAATCAAGTCGACAATTTCTGTATCATCCTTAAAACAGTATTCTTTGATAAGATCTGTCAAAGGGGAACTATCTTTCTCATACTCACGTTCAAAAATTTCTTCCAAAATTTTTCTCTTTTTGGTTCTAATGACCTGACCAGATACATTAGTTATGTTTGGTGAAACATTGAGCATAAAATGATATTTTTTAACTAATTTCAAAGCATATGAATCAAATGTTGATATCATGGCAGTATCAACGCCTTCAGATGCCACCCTCAGTCTCTCAGAGGCATCCAAATGTTTTTCTTTTTCTAACGGATCAGTTAGACTTTCGGCTAATTTTCTTTCTTCTTCGCTTTCATTAGATAATCCATTTCTTATTCTTTCCTTCATCTCACCAGCAGCAAGATTTGTAAAAGTCAGAATCAAAAACTGATTAATCGTAAAACCTTTATCTTTTACTAAATGAATTACACGCTGCTTCAGAACAGCGGTTTTTCCGCTTCCAGCTCCTGCAGAAACAATAACATTTTCGCCTAAGGCATTAATTGCCTCTCTCTGATCATCAGTATAAGATACTCCCATACTATTCTTCCTCCGTTTCATCATCGGAAACCGGTTTGTCAGATGCATCTTTCGAATAATAGATACCATCACCGTATTTTACAAAGCAAACATCCTTGCAAGGACATCTATTGCAAATAAATTCACCTCGGTTTATCGATTGAATTGCAACAGGCCTAATATCAAACTGACCTTTCCTGATATTGGTAGATGCTTCTTTTGCTTTAGCTAAAGCAATTTCTTTCATTCTGATAAACGTTGATTCATCCGCCGTATTATTTTTCTTTTTAAGAGTCCCATCTTTGTTAACGGAAATACCAGTCAGGTACCAGGACTTATTGGCTATCCTATTTTCATAGCAACTATCAAGAATACTGAAATCCAACGATTTAATTACATCAAGATCGTATAATAATGGTCCTGAAAGTGTATAAAGATTGATTTCTTTTCCGCTTTTTTCTTCTTTTTGCTGATTTTCCAAAATATCCTTTTGATTAAAAAGAAGAGTCTGAATGAATAAACCAACTAACTTATAATCAGGGTAAACCGCAGCTGCGAAAAGTGAATATAGCGGAAGCTGAAGCTTCAAGCCATGAGAATTAGCAAATTCAAAATCAGTAAGGTCGGCACTTCCGGTTTTATAGTCAACGATTACTAACTGCTTAAGTGAATCATTGAGCATCAATTTATCAATTTTGCCGTTTAATCTAGTATGTTCATCTAACTGAATGTTGATTACTTTTTCAGTCTGCATGTTAGTAAAAGATGTATCGTTTCTGAAAGCAAGATTAACCTTCATGACCTGCATGACCTGTGGGAAAAGATTATTAGCAAAGAATTTTTCCTTAGCGGTAGTAAAAAGTTCGTTGAATATAGTCTGATAATTTTCCAGGCTGACTTCCTTATCAACGGATTCCTCAAGAATCTTATGGGCTAAGGAACCAAGGTTGGAAAAGAAAGTATCATCAAACGATCCATCTTTAAGTAATCTTTTAGCAAAATAGGAAAAAGGACAAGAGAAGTATTCATTAATCTGGGAATATGAGAGAACTAGATCATCAGAAAAATAATTATCTAAAGGCTTAAAGGCATGAGAGTATTTCCGGAATTTCAGCTTTTCATCATCAATAGCTTGGGTCAATGGAGAATCAATTCCGTACTCAGTCAAAATATCTTTAGCCAAAGCTACCTGAATATCTAGCCAACAGGAAGAATAACGGATAAGTGAAAGCCGACCTTTTTCTTCTTTCATCTGAAGTTCTTTGATTAAAGAAGAAGGAATAATCTTGGCAACTCCTTTATGTTCTGATCTAGTAATGATAAGTTGCTTAGTATGATAAATAAAACTAATTAGGCTGTTTCTTGCGATTTTAGTCTTTGTTTTTGAATCATTCTTACCCAGTTGTCTTTTTTCAATATCCGAAAAGAAATCAGTATCCTGAGAGATAGGAGGATAAGAAGACTGGGCAAATCCTAAAATAAACACATAATCATCCTCTTGGGGGCGGAAGGATTCATCAACAATTTTTACTGACTCTTCAAATCTCATCTGAGAAAGAGTTGTATTTTTGGCAACATAATTCAAAAGAGAAACAAAATCAGTTTTATTCAGCTTCAGTTCAATAATGCTGTTAATAGCTGAAGTAAGTTTTTCTAGGACATGATAAGTATCATTCTTATTCTGCTCAAGAAGAACTGAAAAAGCCTCTTCTAATTCTTGGTCATCCAGCAATGAGATGAATTTCTTGTAGATAGGTGACTCATATAGCTGGTAGCGTGAATTATCCTCAAAAGGAAAATTGTAATATTCCGAAAATTTCTTCAGGCTTTTCAGATAATCTGAAGAAGGGTTTAAAAAGAAAATCTTATTCAGAGAAACTCCGCTTTCTGCCAGTGAACCTATCTTATCGAAAACAAAAGTCATTTCATCATCAATACTCTCAAAACTATAAACAGTCTTCTGAACCGGCTTTGCCTCATCTTCAGCCAAAAAAATCGGCTTTATATGTAACTGGTTAAGTAGGTTAGTAACTTCAGTATCCATAGTAGAATAACCAACCACAAAAACATCTTTATTCTTAAAAAGATCAATGAACAGAGGATTTCTTTTTAAAAGATGAGAGGAATCCAATTCCTGATAATATTGAGTAAGAAGACTAGTTTTATTATTTATGTTTTGGATTCCGGGAAGATTCTGAAGAATTTCGTTAGCTAATTCATAGCTGTAATTATGCTTTTCATGGAGATACTCTAAAGCATTGTAATCAAACGAAAAATATATTCCTTCCCCTAATTCACGTTTATTAAGGAATTTCAGATGCTTCTCAGGAAAAGACTTCATAGCTTCTTTGACAATGATTGGTTTCACTGACGAAGGACAGATAATCAAGGAATTATCTGCTAACAAATTCAAGTTATACATACTCTACCTCCATTCACTTAACGAAGACTTAATCAACAAAAAAATCCGGATGCCTTCCCTTAATCTTATCAACACCTTCAAAAATCGAGTAATTATGTTTATGAACAATTTCAGCCAGCTGACATTCCTCATTGTTTTCAATGGCTGAAAGCATCTCATTGTGAATTTTCAGTAACCCATTGATATCATTGTCATCACGAAGGAAGGAAAGAAAACGGAAGCGTTGATAACATGGTGTTTCATCGTTAATCAGCTGGAGAACAGAACCCTTATTCACCTTAGTGAAGATGTATTTATGAAAATCGTTATCTAAATCAAAAATAGCACTGGCATAAGCCTCAGGAGTTGAAAAAGTCTTATTAAAGGTTATCTTTTCCTGAGAAATTAAATTCCTGCGCAGATATTTAATATCAGCCTCAGTGAGTTTTCCCTTAACTTCCTGAAGAACTTGATTTTCAATTGCGGATCGGATGAACATATGATCAGAGATATCACAGAGATTGATTTTAGTGACAAAAGAACCGGATTTTGAACGGATTTCCAAAAGCCCATCACTTTCGAGCTGCTTAAAGACATCCCTGATAGGAGTACGGCTGACATGATATTTTTCGGAAATTTCCACCTCACCCAACTTAGTGCCAGGCTTATATTTCATAATGGTGATATTTCTTAATAACCGAGAATAAATGTTCTGAATGTCTTTTGTCATAAAAATCCTTTCAAATATTCAATTAGGATAACAGAGGCAGAAGAATACTTTGAATCTCTTCCGGAAGCAAAATTGCGTAGGATTCCGTATTGTCGGTATAGCTTTCGACAATTGTTCTCTGCCGATAGAACTGATGCTGATACTCAACGATTCGATATCTGCCAATGTAGAGATAACCATCGGCGGATACACTCTTAAGATTATAGATGGAATCTGAAACATCAGTGTATTTAATTATTTTATCATTAACAACCGCTAAATCACCAATTCCTTCTAATACTTTTCCTTCTTCTTCTGAAATACGGTCAGAAAGAGAGACGCCCTCAAGTTCCCAAGTAACATCAATATCCTGATAATATTGAGAGGCTTCAACAAGGTCTTCCTCTTTGGTGAAAGAATCACCATTATCGGAAACTATCAGATCAAAAGGAAGTAAGTCATCCATAATCTGATAATAATAGCCACCGACACCATACCAATAGGAATAAGTAAAGACCGCCTCAGCTTCTACGGTTTCATCCTTAATAAAGGAAGAGGTTGGCTGATAACCAAGTGAATAATAATATTGTCCATCAACTGAGAAATGATCGGAGCAATAGCCATTCTGGTCAATTTCCTGACCCTTCACCGGAAAAGAAGCTTTCGAAATAGTGACCATCGTCGAAATATAGAATACCGGCAAGTAAACTAATGGCATTCCAATTAAACAGGCTACTGATCCAAGAATCAGAAAGGGAACAAAGGAGCGTTTGGATTTACCCATAGCAAAACTAACACCATAAAATATTATTCCGATAATATAAAAGAATATACCAAAAGCAATAATTATTCCAAATAGAGTTAAAGCGAACACTACGCCCATATTCTTTATATCCTTTCTTCCAAAACTATTTCAGTCTCGGAATTCTTCATTCCATTATGCTGATAGAAATCAGCGCAGCCATATCCTTTTCTAGTTACCAAATACAGAACACTTACACCCTGTTCCTTTAATACAGTTTTCAGCTGGGAAATAAGTGAAGTACCGATATGCTGATGCTGATAATCAGGAGATACTGAGAATTCATCCAGAATGAATTCCGAGAAACCGTTGAACGTCATTTTACGGCCTATAGCAACCCCAATACAGTTATCATGAGAATCAAAAGCCCCAAGGGCAAGACAGTTACTAGGTGATAGCAATTCTTCCATTCGGCTTGTAGCCTCAGCCAATGTCCAATCTTCTTCCCAGGGATAATCCTTAAACGCCTGCTGAAGCTCGGCAGAAGCCGATAAAAGATCGTTAGGGGTCAATCTACGGATAGAGAATTCATTCATGATGATTCATCCCTTTATGATTTTTTTCCATCTTTGCCTGTTTAATTCGCTGCAATTCCTTTTCATCAAATTTAGCATTAGGAAAATGAAAAGCAACATACTCTTCGCTGAATAATCTATCAGCAATCTTTCCAAAGACTGTCACTGGTCCTTTATCAACAGCTCTCTGCTGATGTCTGATCATCAAAGTCAAAACCCAAAGCAAATCAAAGATGATATATCCAAAACAGCAAAGCATGATAACATGATAAATCATTGTCGACTGTGGTGAAGCTAAGAAGACAGGATTGACAAAGAAGAAAATCAAAGGAAGATAGATGAAATAAACAATAAAGAGACAGAGAATACCCCAAAGAAGCATAATTGGGAAGGTGGTTTTTCCTCGGATTGATCCGATTCTTCCAGTATAATCCCAGGATCTAGTATGACAGATTATTTCTTCTAAGGTAGCAACCATATATTCGGTAAACCCTCCTAAAAGACAGCCGATAGCATAGACTGCTAAAGGATATTTCCAAACATTGACAAGAACGGCAGCAATAACTACGCCACCCATTCCATAGACAAAATTAAATGGTGTCGAAATTGACCCATTAGACATAACAAACTTATGATCTCTGACCAAATATAAACTTGTTTCCCATAAGGAACCTGCCAAGCCGGCAATCATATATACTAAAATCAGATGATAACCATTATCCAATAAATTCATACCACTTAATTATACTACCCATTTCACTATCCTCGGGTAGGGAATTAAAATACTTTTTCATTAGTGTTTCTGATTAACGGAAAAATATAGTAAAATAAATAAAAAGGCCGGTAAACGAACATGGAAAATAAGCTTTCAAACGAAGTTATCATCGATGTCTATCTCAAAATTGAGGAATTCAATACAACCACTGATTTTCCGTTCAGAAAATATGAAAATTTTATCAATTCCAAAATTTCTGATAGAGGAGAGAATAACGAAGTAACTATTCGTTTTCTGCCCTGCCGCGCCTCTTCAAGCAGCATTCATATCACCATCATATCTTTTGAAGAAGAGACTGACTATGCTTCCGGAAGTGATCTAGATGAAGTCATTAAGACCTGTTTAGAAGGGTATTTCAAGTCACATAATATTCTCATAATGAAGTATTTTCTTACTCAGGAAAGTCAGTCAAATACTGTCTACACATTTGATAAATAGGTTAACATGCAATTTCCTTAAAAAATAAAAAATTGATAGGCTTTTCGTGATATTTAATTTGATTTAATCATTATCAAACCGATTGCAGTAATCAGTCGGTTTTTTTCAATAAAAAAGAGCTCTCACCCTGTATGAGAGCCCAAGCTATGTATTAGCGATCAACGGGAATCGAACCCGCGTCTTCTCCTTGGGAAGGAGAGGTTCTGCCACTGAACAATGACCGCATATAAAGACCGCATTAATATTTTAACGCGGTCAAGCTAAATAGTCTAGGATTAAATGCTTAGAATTGTGAATTTCCTTCAGAAACGGAAGCTTCACTACTAACAGGAGCATCATTATCAATAGGATCGAGCTGAGCTTCTTCGTCATCTTCGAGATCGCTATCATCAAGAATTGGCTTGAGGCCAGTTCCAGCAGGGATAAGCTTACCGATCATGACATTTTCCTTAAGTCCACGGAGGCTATCGACCTTGCCCTTAATGGCAGCATCGGTAAGAACCTTGGTGGTTTCCTGGAAGGAAGCAGCAGAGAGGAAGGAATCAGTATCCAAAGCCGACTTAGTGATACCCATGACAAGCGGACGACCGACAGCAGGGTTACCACCATGGGAGATAGACTTGGTATTTCTTTCAGTGAAATCAACATCAGTGAATCTCTGGCCAGGAAGCATTTCAGTATCACCGGAATTGATGATAGTAAGCTTATTGGTCATCTGGCGGACAATAATTTCAAGGTGCTTATCAGCAATGGCAATACCATTTGAAGAATAGACGCCCTTAACTTCCTTGATAAGGTAGTTTCTAACAGTGGCTAAGTCAGTACAGGCAAGCAGATCCTTGGGATTGATATGACCCTTAGTAAGAGGATATCCGGAAGGAATGACATCACCAGTCTTAACATTAGGAACAGAGTTAGGATAAGAAGTAAATTCTTTGGATTCAAGTTCGTTGGAAACAGTGAAGACATGTCTTAAACCAGCTTCCTTGATTTCGGTAACGGTACCACGGATTAAAGAAATTAAAGCAGCATCCTTAAGTTTCGGATTTCTGACTTCGAGAAGTTCCTGAACACGAGGTAAACCAGTTGTAATATCCTTCTGACCAGAAACACCACCAGTATGGAAGTTCTTCAAGGTCAGCTGAGTACCAGGTTCACCGATTGACTGGGCGGCCATAATACCGACAGTATCACCGATTTCAGTGATCTGACCAGTGGCAAGGTTACGTCCATAGCAACGGATACAGGCACCATCAATAGATTCACAGGTAAGGATGCTTCTGATTTCGACAGCGGTAATACCGGCATCGACAATCTTATGGGCAACATCTTCATCCATGAAGGTATTCTTTTCAGCAATGATTTCACCACTTTCAGGATTAATGACATCATGCATGGTGAAACGTCCAACTAAACGATCATAGAGATTGGAGATGATTTGTCCATCATCAGCCTTGAGTTCCTTGACAACAATGCCGTGGTCACAATGGCAGTCGACTTCTCTAATGACAACGTTATGAGAAACATCAACAAGTCTTCTGGTAAGATAGCCAGAGTCGGCTGTCTTAAGAGCAGTATCAGAACCGTTCTTTCTAGTACCATGGGTTGAAGTGAAGTATTCACTGACGGTAAGACCATCAGCATAGCAATCAGTAACAGGAACTTCGATAGCTCGGCCAGTTGAGTCAAGCATACAGCCCTTCATACCGATAAGCTGCATATAGTTATCAGTTGAACCTCTAGCACCGGATTCCATCATCATGAACATAGGATTACGGCTGGCAGAAGCCATTCTCTCATTGAGAAGACCCTTCATATCCTTATCCTTAAGTCTATTCCAGTAACTAATGATAGCATCATGTCTTTCTTCATCAGTGAAGAAACCAAGTTCGTACTGTTCAGTAATATTGGCAACAGCGGTCTTAGCATTCTCATAGAGTTCGGCTCTGCCATCAAGAGGCTTAATATCTCCTAAGGAGATGGTAAGACCAGATTTAGTGCAGTAATCGAATCCCTGATTCTTGAAAGCATCCATAATCTTAGCAGTCTCAGTGGCACCATAATCACGGAAGACATAGTCCATCATGGACTGAATGCCCTTCTTATCGATAGGTGAACGTAAAGGCTGTAAATGGCAGTATTCCTTGAAGGCATCAAAATCATCACCATCATGGAACTTACCGGAAGCAATAACAGCATCATAGCACTGCTTGGCAGTGACAAAGAACTCATCTAAGGTAACAGAGAAGTTCTTGGCTAAATCAGCCTTGGCGTTCTTGCTGGCCTTGGAAGGGAAATTGACATAAGGGAAATCATCAGGGAAAATAGCATTGAAGATCAGCTTACCGACAGTGGTAAGAAGATACTTAGAATTCTGTTCTTCGCTGAAGCAAGTCTTATTAAGACTCTTAGCTGGGACATAGATTCTAGTTCTGAGAGAGAGAATTCCATTATGATAAGCAAGGATAGCAGTATCAGGATCAGTGAAAACCTTTCCTTCATAGGAGATATAAGATTCAAACTTCTGAACCATTTCTTCTTCGTTAGCCTTGGAATAATAGTGCATATAGTCACGGTTAATCTGTTCATCATCTTCCAAAGTAAGGTAATAGTTACCGAAAATCATATCCTGAGAAGGAACACAGATCGGTTTTCCATCACTTGGCTTAAGAATATTATGATTGGCAAGCATCAAGGTCATAGCTTCAGCCTGAGCCTGTTTGCTTAACGGAACATGGACAGCCATCTGATCGCCGTCGAAGTCAGCGTTGAAGCCAGGGCAGACGAGCGGATGAAGGCGGATAGCCTTTCCTTCAATAAGGATAGGCTTGAAAGCCTGGATACCAAGTCTATGAAGAGTAGGAGCACGGTTAAGAAGGACAGGATGGTCCTTGGAAACAACTTCTATAGCATCATAAACACGTGGGTCGCCATTGGCAATCAGTTCATCAGCCTGACGCTGAGAATTAACAACTTTCTGAACATTCATCAGATAATTGGAAATGAAAGGACGGAAAAGCTGAATAGCCATTTCACGTGGCAAACCGCATTCGTCCATATTGAGTTCAGGACCGACAGCAATAACTGAACGTCCGGAATAGTCAACACGCTTTCCTAAAAGGTTCTGTCTGAAACGACCCTGTTTACCCTTTAAGGTAGAACTTAAGGATCTTAAGACATTGCCATTAATACTAGTGGCTGGCTTATTTCTTCTCTCATTATCAATGAGGGCATCAATAGCTTCCTGAAGCATACGCTTTTCGTTGATAAGAATAACGTTTGGAGCATGAGCTTCGATTTCCTTCTTAAGACGGTTGTTCTTGATGATGACCTGACGATAAAGATCGTTAAGATCACTGGTGGCATAACGTCCGCCATCAAGCTGCATCATAGGACGGAGATCCGGAGGAATGACAGGAAGAGAAGTAAGAATCATCCATTCAGGATTAATCTGAGAACTCTGGAATG
>JBAXZU010000007.1:0-27718 GCA_041670225.1 Bacilli bacterium
AGGCTGGCTTTATGTCTTTTCATTTATCATTCTCTATCTTCTGCTTGAGGCCTGTTACAGTATTAATGATATCGGCTACTGGTCTTTTATCACTACTCTTACTTCTGATGAAAAAAGAAGAGGTGAGATTCTTTCCTGGGCTAGTGTCTTTCTGATTGCTTCCTCCTATTTTGTTGCCTCCATTGCTCCGGCTATTACGGCTAGCAACCCCAAAGAGAATATGACTATTCTGGGAACCATTCTCATCATATTCAGCTTTGTCAGTCAGCTGATTTTTGTTCTTACTATGAAAGAAAGAAAAGAAACTCTTCCCCTTACCCAAGAAAAATCCCGGATTGATTTTCTTCAGCCAATGAAGATTCTCTTCTCAGACCGGCAATTAAGACTAACGACTTTAGTCATGTTCATGATTTCCTTAGCTCAGTTCTGTGTCATTGGCAACAGTGCCAACTATTTCTATTACGAATATGGCTATGGCGGATTTCTCGATAGTGGCTATCAGGGATCAATGTTCTCCGGCGGAATGGTTTCCTTTATCTTCATTATCTGTTACGGTCTTGGCTATCTGATTTCTCAGATCTGTCTTCCACCCCTGATGAAAAGATACTCCAAGAAAAAGATTCTCCTCTTCTCATTGATCGCAATGACTGGAATCTATCTATTGATGTTTTTCTTCGGATTCTCTTCCGGAAATGAAATATCTCTGTTTATTATGTCATTCTGCATTGCCTTCTTTTATGGTCTTTGTTACACTATCGTGTCTATCAATACAAATGATGGGGTTGAATACTACCAGTATCACTATCATCAGAGAAAAGATGGGACAATTCAGTCATTCCGTGCCTTTGGCGTCATTCTGGCTACCGCCGGACAGACCGGTGTCTTCTATATCTTCATGCTTCTTGGAGGACTTAGTGACATCAATTCTTCTATTGCCAAGGCCGAAGCTGAGAAAATGAGCGGGGAATTGGCTTTTGATTCAGCCACCTCATTCAATTCTTATATCAATAATGAGATTATTCATCTCAATGACATTACTTCTTCAATGTGGGTCTATCGGTCTGAATTAACTATTCTGCCAATGCTTTTGGTTGTCGCTTCCGTCTTAGTCACGGTCTTCTTTGTCAAAGTCAATGACGAGAAGTACTTTGATTCAATGGTTCATTCAATACAGAAACAGGAAATCCAAAATGAAACTATCTGAAAAGACTTTTAAGGGAACAAACGTTCCCCGTTCTACTTTGATTACCTATTCCATCTCAGCTTTTTTCTATGAGGCCTTTTTTGAATTCATCACGCTTTTCGCTATCCTCTATGTTCAGCTGGCTAGCCCCATCACCGCCACTGGTGATCCTTCACAGTACTCATTGATGCTGATGGTGGTAGTTTTTGGTTTAGTCGTCATCAAAATTATGACTGCCTTCTTCTACACCATGGCCGGTCATCTTCTGGAAAAACTGGTTCTGAAGATTGGAAAATACCGAGGATTCATTATCTACGGCTCGATTACCACTTCATTCTTCTTTGTTCTGCTTTTCTTTGTGGCTCCCTTATTCTCAGGCTGGGTCTATGTCTCTTTATTCATTATCTTCTATATCCTGATGGAATTATGCTATGCCTTCAATGACATTGCTTTCTGGGCTTTCCTCAATACTCTTACTCGTAATGAGAAGAAAAGAGGAGTTATTTCCTGTGCTGTCAATGCTTTCTCCGGTGCCGGCTGCTATTTGGTAGCCTCACTTTCACCAGCCATCACCGCCGGTGATGCCAAAAAGAATCTTTCAGTCTTTGCCCTAGCTCTGGTTGTCTGCTATCTTATCTGCCAATTGATTTTGGGTTTCGTTATGTATGAAAGAAAAGAAGATGAAATCACCGCTGAAGAAGTCAAAATTCTGAAGGAATCAAATATTTTTTCACCTTTCAAGATACTTTTCTCTGATGGTCAGATATTCATGACTATCGGTGTTTTCTTCCTGCTCTTCTTGGCTCAGGACTGCCTGATTGCCAATTCTTCAAATTATTTCTACTTTGAATATGGCTATGGCTCCTTTACCGACAGTGGCTTTGGCAATGAGCTGAAGAGCGGAGGATTCATGTCCTGTGTCTTCATTATTGTCTTTGGCATTGCCAATGTCTCAAGCACTATTGTCTATCCTTTCTTTGCCAAACGCTTCACCAAAAAACAGATCATGATCGCCTCAGGAACCATTGTCGCCCTGATCTATCTCTTCATGTTCTTCTATGCTTTCAGAAGAGGCCATGAGATTTCCTTGTTTGCTGCCGCCTTCTGTCTAGCTTTCTTCCACGGAATGATTTATTCCTGCATGTTCCTCAACTGCATCAATTCCAGCGAGTATTATCAGTACAAATACCATGCCCGAAGGAATGGCGATATCATTTCTTTGAAGAATGTGGCCATGATTATGGCCAGTGCTATTCAGACCGGTCTTCTTTATTTGTTCCTCTTTGCTTCCGGACTACTGTCTGCCAATTCCAGTATTGGTTCCTATGAGGCCTTGAAAGCCAGCGGAGAAGAAATTCCGGACTTCATCAATGCCGTCAATCAGGCCATCATCGATAGCTCACAAAGCTATTCCAATGATGTCTATCTTTCCGGAATCACTTTGCTTCCAATGATTCTGACCGTCATTGCGGTCATCATCACTGTCCGAAAAATAAAAGTCAATGATGAAAAGAACTATCAGCTTTATGTTGAAGATATTATGGAGAGAGAAAAGGCTCTGAAAGCTGAAAAAGCCCAAGAGAATAAAATTTCCAAATAAAAAAATCCCGGAAGTCTTGTCAATTTCAGCTACAGGCTTAAAATAGAAGGTAGTCGTTTTTTTAGGAGGCATCCATGGATCAGCTGCTTTCAAGATTTTTAACTAGGATTGGTGTCACTGATCTGACTCCTTTTTCCCAAGGATCATTCAGCCGTCTTGAGAATGACAAAGAGAATAACCGTATCATCTGTACGATGCATTTTCCTCAGTATCTCGACTATGAGGCCTATGAGACCCTTTTTGATACCATAAATGATTTTGTAATCAAGGGTGGCTTTTCTGTCCGCCTTGATTTTTCCTATGATGACGAAGAAAAAAGGATTGAAGAAATCCTTGAACAGTTCAAGGAAAAGAAAAACTGCAATCTTTTGGATGATGTCCGCTTTTTTGAAGAAAAGAAAATCCTTTTCTACTATCTTTCGGCTGCCAGTGCTGTCGAAATAGCTGATGAAACCCGACTTCTGAAAGACTTCTTTGACTCTATATCTTCTTCCTATCAGGTCCTCACTCAGGAGAAAGTCTATATCAACAATGATTTCTCCCAGAAGCGTGAAAGAGAGTATCAGGAGAAGAGCCAGCAGGCCGTCAGCAATTACCGCCGTGAAATCGCAATTCAGACTTCCTATCAGCCCTGCAAGATCAAAGACATCGAGAATTTCCGCATGGTCATTGTCGAAGGAACTATCTTCAAGATTGAGGATAAAATCATCAAGAAGAACAATCATACTTTCCGAACCATCGAGTATTCTGATGGCTCTGACAGTATTTCCTCTACTCTTTTCGAAGGCAAGAGAATGACCCTGGATGAGGTCAAGAAATACAATCCCGGAGTCAAGATCCGTGTCATGGGAAAACCTGACTACGATCAGTACGCTCATGGTGCCTTGGTTCTGAAGATTGACACTATCGAAGTAATCGAACCTGATCCACAGCGACAGGATACTTATCCTCGGAAACGAGTCGAACTTCATCTGCATACCAAGATGTCATCCTTTGATGGCTTAGCTAGCATCACTGACTATGCCAAAACTGCTAAACGCTGGGGACATAAAGCAATTGCTCTGACCGACCATGGTGTTGTTCAGGCTTTCCCGGAAGCTCAGAAAGCTCAGAAACCCACCGGACTGAAGATTATCTATGGAACTGAGCTCAATATGATTGATGACCAGCTCAATTTCATCTACAATCCTTCGGAAAAACTGCTTCATCATGAAACCTATGTTGTTTTTGATACGGAAACTACTGGCTTATCCTGCCGTTATGACCGACTGATTGAATTCGGTGCTGTCAAAATGGATCAGGCCGGACAGATACTTGATTCCATTGATTTCTTCATTAATCCGGATATGAAGCTTTCCGGTTTCTCGGTTGAAGTCTCTCATATCCGTCAGGAAGATGTCGATCATGGAAAATCTATTAAGAAAGCCCTGATCGATATCAAGGAATTCTTTGGCGACTCTATTTTAGTCGCCCATAACGCGGCTTTCGACTATGGCTTTGTCAATGAGGCTTTGAAGAATAACGGCATGGAACTGATCAAGAATCCAGTGATTGATACCCTGCCTTTATCCCGTTTCCTCTATCCTGATATGCGTTCCCATAGGGAAGAGGCTTTAGCAAGAAAACTGATGGTTGATTTTGATTCCACTGGTGCCCATCGAGCAAACTATGATGCTGAGCATTTGGCCTTGATTTTTTCAGCCATGCTTTCCGAACTCAGCAAGAAGGCTCCGGAATTCAAGACCCATGCCTCTTTAGCTAACCTTCCTATCACCAAGGAAATGATGTTATCCACCCATCCCTTCCATGCTACTGCCTATGTCAAGAATATGCAGGGGCTGAAAGATCTTTACCGTATTGTCTCTTATTCCAGTACCGAATACATCACCAATGATGGTACACCATTATGTCCGAGAAGCTATCTGGAAAAATACCGCGAGAATCTGATTATCGGCTCGGCCTGTCTCAATGGAGAAGTCTGGGAAGCTGCCATCACCAAATCCAAAGAGGCTTTGGCTGAAAAGATTTCCCATTATGACTTCATTGAAATCCAGCCTCCTGAAAACTACATCTACGAAGTTCACAAAGGTGAACTGAGCAGCATGGAGGAAGTTAAGAGAATCAGCCGTGACTTGATTGATACGGCTAAGTCTCTGGGAAAGATTGTCTGTGCTACCGGTGACTGCCATTATCTCAATCCGGAAGACAAGATCTACCGAGATGTCTTTATTTCCTCAAAAGGACTCAAAGGTGCCAGACATCCTTTGAATCTGGCTCCCTATGATTCAGCCAGCGACCAGAAAAAGAAAGCCTGGTACAGTCATCCTCTAAGCAATCCTGATCAGCATTTCCGGACTACGGATGAGATGATCAAGTGTTTTGACTATCTCGATAATCTGGCTCTCCAGGAAGAAATTGTCATTGACAACACCAATAAGATTGCTGACATGATTGATGAAGGCATCAAACCGACCAAGACCGGACTTTTCCCTCCGAAGATTGAAGGCAGTGAGAAGATGCTCACTGACCTGACTTATAAAACTGCTAAGGAAATGTATGGAGACCCCTTGCCTGAGGTCATTGCCCAGCGATTGGACACTGAACTTCATGGTATTATCGATAACGGCTATTCCGTTATTTACTGGCTGTCTTCCATGATTGTCCGCTGGTCCAATGAAAACGGCTTTTAGATTGGTTCAAGAGGTTCAGTCGGATCATCTCTAGTTGCCACCATGTCAGGAATTACGGAAGTCAACCCTCTTCCTCCTCATTATCTCTGCCCTAAGTGCCATTATCTGGAATGGGCTGATCCTAAGCAGTATGGTTCCGGATTCGATCTTCCGGCCAAAGTCTGCCCTCACTGCGGTGAAAAACTGATTGAAGACGGACAGAATATTCCTTTTGCTACCTTCTTGGGCTTCCATGCCGAAAAGGTTCCTGATATCGATCTTAACTTCCCATCAGATTTCCAGTCTATTGCTCACGAACATATGAAGGAAGAACTCAACAAGACCGGAAATACCTGCTTCAAGGCTGGTACTATTCAGACTACCCAGGATAAACAGGCCCGAGGCTATGTTTTAGGATATTTTGAGTCATTAGGCAAAGATACTTCTCAGATCAGAAATGCCGAAATTGACCGAATTGCCCAGGGATGTGTTGATGTCAAGCGTTCAACCGGTCAGCATCCTGGCGGTGTTATCGTTATCCCAGCCGGCATGGAAGCCTATGACTTCACACCGGTGCAGTTCCCAGCTGATGATCCTGATTCTTCCTGGATGACCACCCATTACGACTTCCATGCCATTCATGATAACGTTCTGAAGTTTGATATGCTGGGTCATGTTGACCCACAGGCTGTCAAGATGCAGTGCGATCTCTGCGGCATTCCTTTCACTCAGCTGCAGAAAGTCATTCCAATCTCTGATCCTGAGGCTCTTTCTCTTTTCTGGAGTTCGGATGCTCTTCATCTGAAGAAGAATATCCTGCAACAGGTGACTGGTGCTATGGGACTTCCGGAATTCGGAACGGAGAACGGAAGAAGAACTCTGATTGAGACCAAAGCCCGTTCCTTCTCTGATTTGGTCCGTATTTCCGGATTAAGTCACGGAACCAACGTCTATTCCGGCAATGCCAGAGACCTGATTCTCAATGACGGATATTCCTTAAGTGATGTCATTGCCTGCCGTGACGACATCATGATTGACCTTAACGAACTTTACGGAATGGATCTTTCCGATACCTTCACTTTGATGGAAATTGTCCGAAAAGGAAATTTCTGCCGTGCTGGATTTGAAGAAAAACGTGCTAAATACACAGCGATGATGAAGGAACACGGAGTTCCGGATAAATATATTGAATCCTGTGAAAAGATTCAGTATCTTTTTCCAAGAGGACATGCTGTTGCCTATGTTATGATGGCTGTCCGCTGTGCCTGGTTCAAGGTTCATCATCCCTTAGAGTACTATGCTACTTACTTTACTCTTCGCTGTGATGCCTATGATATCACCACCATGCTTAAAGGCATTGATGCCTGCATGAGGAAACTGACTGATATCAAGAACCGCTTAGCAACCAGACAGAAGGTGGAAACCAAGGAACAGTCTTTGATCAACACCTATGAACAGGTGATTGAGATGTATGACCGTGGATACAGCTTCTCAAAGCTTTCCGTCAATAAATCCCTCTCGACTAAGTTCTCAGTCGATAAGGATACTCAGACTGTCGTTCCTTCCTTCTCGGCTATTGATGGTGTGGCTTCTTCAGCCGGTGACCAGATTGTGGCTGCCAGAAATGATCATCCTTTCACCTCGGTTGAAGACTTAAAGGAAAGAGGTCATGTGTCTGATAAATTAGTGAAAATCTTTGAAGAACTGGATGCTCTTGACGGACTTCCGGAATCTGATCAGATGACTTTATTCTGATAGTAGCTCCCATAATGTTTCTTTAAACAATATGGGAGCTTTTTATTTTACTGAATAATTGTTTTTCTTGATGGAAGAAATGGAATAGAGAACTGATAAGCTTAAAAAATTATCGCAGCTGAAAGAATAAAAACTAAAAAAATTATTATTCTGCTAAAGTTTTTTTATTACATAATGTTGTTTTATGGTATCATTTAGTTGATCAAATGTGGGGGACTTTATTTAATCTCCGATTTTTGATACAATTGATAGGTATGCAAGTAACTATGAAAACAAATGAAAAGGTAGAAATTGGCTCTGTAAATATATCCATGAATGCTATCGCAGATCTCACCGGCATTACTGCCGCTTCTGTTTATGGTGTTGTGGGCTTAGTCAATAAGAAGAATTTTGCTAATCCCTTCAGTCAGTTCTTGAAGACTGAAGATTTTTCTGATGGTGTTTCTGACAAGAAATCCAAGAAGGGCTATGATGTTTCTCTTTATTTAGTATTATCGAAAGATATTAAAATAATCGAAGTTGTTTTTGAAATTCAGAAACAGGTTCGCTATGTCCTGACTAAGCAGTTCAGCATTCCATTTGAAATCATTAATGTCTTTGTTCAGGGCGTTAAGTAATTTTTGAAAGGCACAAAAAAATGATTAAAATAGATGGCGTTATACTTAAACAGATGATTATTTCCGGATCAAATAATCTTTATAATTCATATCCTGAAATCGATGCTCTCAATGTCTTCCCGGTTCCGGATGGTGATACCGGCACTAACATGAACCTTACCATGAGTTCAGGTGCTAAAGAAGTCTTCAACAAGAACGATTCCAGCATTTCTCAGGTAGCTAAGGATTTTGCCCGTGGCTTACTGATGGGTGCCAGAGGAAACTCCGGTGTTATTCTTTCCCAAATTTTCCGTGGATTTGCCGAAGGACTTGAAGGAAAAGACAGCGTTGATGCTGTTGAATTGGCGGATGCCTTTGTTTCCGGAAGAGAAGTTGCCTACAAGGCCGTTATGAGACCGGTCGAAGGTACAATTCTCACTGTTATCCGTGAATCAAGTGCTGCTTTATTTGAAAAAGCTGAAAAGAACATGCCCATTGATGTGGCATTGGATATTCTCTTTGAAGAATCTGAAAAATCACTTCAGAGAACTCCCGATCTTCTTCCTGTTCTTAAGGAAGTCGGTGTTGTCGATTCCGGCGGTGCTGGCTTATGCAAGATCATTGAAGGCTTTGCTAAGGCTCTTCACAACAAGATTGTTGAAAAGACCATGCCGACTGTCACTGAAAAGAATGAAAACTATTCTACTGGCAAACCTCAGGTTGATGCTGGTTTAGTTCAGGCCAAATTCGAACATAAGGAATTCGGTTACTGCACTCAGTTCTTAATGGAACTTCCTGATCAGGAAAAGCTGACTGATAAAAAGCTTTACAATGAGAAGAGATTCAAGGCTATGCTTGAAGCTCATGGTAACAGCATTGTCTATGCCAGAGTCGAAAATCTTGTCAAAGTTCATGTCCATACCTTAAAGCCAGGAAATATTCTTACCTATGCTCAGCAGTTTGGTGAATTCAAGCTGGTCAAGATTGACAACATGACTGAACAGCATGAAGAAATCATCCTTGAAGACAAGGAAATCAAGAAAGATGGCGGAATTGCCGAAGATAATGGTGCCAAGAAGATTGAAGTCACCACTTCCGCTCCGGTTGAAACCGTTCAGGAAGAAAAAGAATTCGGTCTTATTGCCGTTGCTGTCGGTGATGGTGTTGAAAGACTCTTTACTGAATTAGGTGTTGATTACTTAGTCACTGGCGGACAGACCATGAATCCTTCCACCGAAGACTTTGTCAAAGCCATTCATTCCGTCAATGCCAAGAACATCTTCATCTTCCCTAACAACGGAAATATCTTCTTAGCCGCCAAACAGGCTGGCGATATTGTCGAAGATGTCCATGTTGAAGTCATTCCTACTAAGACTATTCCGGAAGGATTGGTGGCCTGCATGGTCTTCAATGCCGGCGGAACTGTTGAAGACAATGTCTCCTGCATGACTGAGAACATCACTGGCATCAAGTCAGGTGAAGTTACCTATGCTATCAAGGACACTACCATTGATGGTGTTACTGTTGAAAAGGACAAGTTCATGGGCATTGCCAAGAAGAAGATTCTCTGCTGCCACGAAAATAAGATTGATACCTTGATGGATATGCTTGCTAACATGGTTGATGATGAATCTCAGATTATTACCATCATCACTGGCAAAGATGTCACTGATGAGGAAAAAGAAGAGGTTGATCAGAAGCTTCATGAGAAGTATGGTGACAATCTTGATATCAGCATTGAATACGGCGGTCAGCCCGTCTATTCCTTCTTTGTCTCTGTTGAATAACTGAAAGTAAGACTATCATTCTGTTAAAAAACAGATGGTAGTCTTTTTTTATGGAAAAAGAATGAAAATAAGGATTTTTCAGTTGAGAATGGTCCGGATTTGCTAAGAAAAAATGTAATCTGTTCAGACAATCTATTACTTATTTCCTCCTTTCGCTTATAATATACTTATGAATCAAAAAGACTTTTACCAGGCACTGAATATCACCGAAGACCAGCTTTTGACTATTTTTCCTTCCCGGTATGAGTCGTTGAAACTCACACCCTTAGAAAAAGAGCCGATTGACCGGAAAAGATACGTTCTTTTGGGAACAATCCGCAATCTCAAATGCTCAAATTCCCGAGCTGCTTCCATTATCCGTTTTACGTTGGAATTTGAAACCGGAAGAGTCATTCCCCTGCTTTTGATCAATCAGTCTTTCTATTTTCAGAAACTGACTAAAGGCGGAAGAATGGTCTTTGTCTGTTATTACTCCGATAACCGGAAGGCTTTTATTGTCTCATCGGCTGTTGATACTGATTCCTATTATGTCATCACCGGAATCAAGCCGTGTTACTCTCTTCCCCGGGGTGTCAGTCAGTCTTATTTTGCAAACCAAATCAAAAAGAAACTATCCTATCCGACTCAGGATGGCTGCTTTCTTTCCTCGCTGCCGAAGAAACTAATCAACAAATATCAGCTGATGGATCGTTATTCCGCTTTCCGCTGCGTCCATCTTCCTAGGAATGATCAAGATCTTCTTAAAGGTCTGAGAGTCTTTAAATACGAAGAAGCCCTTCATTACTGTGTTAACGCCCTTATTCTGAAAAAAGAAGCTGACCTGAGGAAAAAGAGCTTAGTGAAAAAAATCGAACATAGTGCTGTCAATTCCTTTGTCAAAAATCTTTCCTACAAGCTGACTCATGATCAGCTTCAGGCGGTCCGGGAGATTGTCCTAGATATGGAATCCGATAAAGTGATGTACCGTCTGCTTCAGGGAGATGTCGGAACCGGTAAGACCATAGTTAGTTTTGTAGTTTTATTCGCAAACTATCTCCGTGGCTCTCAGGGCTTACTGATGGCTCCGACCTATGAACTAGCTTTACAGCATTTCAATAACGCCGTCAAAGTCTTTAAAGATTACGGAATAAACATAGCTTTTCTTTCCGGAAATTTGTCGACAAAAGAAAAAAACCTCATCATCAGCCAACTGAAAGATGGAACCATTGACATTCTCATCTCTACTCATGCCTCTATCTCCAAAAATGTGGAATTCAAAAATCTTTCACTTTCAATCATTGATGAACAGCAGAGATTCGGTGTTACTCAGCGAGAGGAAATACTGAAAAAAGGTGAAAGTGCCGATCTTCTGATGATGTCGGCAACTCCTATCCCCAGAACTCTATCCCAGATTATCAATTCTGACATTGATGTCTCTACTCTCAATGAATTCCCTTCCGGAATCAGAAATGTCAGAACCGGTGTTGTCCGGTCCTCAGATCCTCTTATCAGGGAAGCAGTCTTAAAAGCTTTGGAATCACACCGACAGGTTTTTGTCATTGCTCCCAAGATTGAGGAAGGATCTCTGAAGACTTCATCAGCCAATAGCATCTACACCGATTTCTGTGAAAGATTCTCGGCGGAGAAATGTCAGTTACTGCACGGAAAAATCAAAAAATCCGAACAGGAGAAAATCTATCACGATTTTCTCTCCTTTGAGAAACCTATTCTGGTATCTACCACCATTGTTGAAGTCGGAATTGATGTTTCAAGTGCCGGATTGATGATTGTCTATGATGCTAACTTTTTTGGTTTAAGCTCACTTCATCAGCTGAGAGGAAGAATCGGACGTTCCGGTGACTTTGCTTTAGCCTTATTGGTTTATGATGGCGAAGATCAGCAGGCTATCGATAAACTGAATTATCTGGCTGATAATTCCGATGGTCTGAAGATATCGGAATATGATTTGAAAATGCGAGGATCTGGATCTTATTCCGGAGAAAGGCAATCCGGAAAAAGTGAACTGAAAGTCTGTAACTTTGTCTCCGACTACAATATCTTCCTGGCTGCCAAGGAAGATGCTATAGAACTGCTTAAAGCTCCTGATGAAAAAGAAAATTCGGATTATCTGGATTCTCTGAAAGATTTAGGCACTGCCAACATAACTTAAACTACAAACAATAAAGAATATTTGGTAAAATTATATATATGTCATAAAAGAGGTGAACATGATTACAATTGCAATTGATTTGATGGGTTCTGACTTAGGATACGAAGAATTATCCAAATCTGTTATTCAGTATCTGAATGAGGAAAAGGATAGACGTGTCATTCTTTTCGGTGATCAGGAAAAAATCAAACCTCTTTTTGCTTCTATTGATTCCTCACGCTATGAGATTGTTCACTGTGAAGATGTCATACCAATGGAAATCAAACCCCTTGATTTCTTAAGATCAAAGAAGGCCAGTCTTTACAAGGCTATCGATGCCGTCAGAAACGGAAAGGCCGATGCCATTCTTACTGCTGGTTCTACCGGTGGATTTGTTACCGGCTGTTCCATGCTTCTGAAAAACATTGAAGGTGTCACCAGAAGTGGTTTATGCACGCCTTTCCCAACTGCCAAAGAAGGAAAAGGAACCGTCATTCTTGATGTCGGTGCCAGCAATGTCAATCAAAGCGAAGATATCTATGGTTTTGCCAGAATGGGAAGAATCTACTGCCAGAATGTTCTGGATATGGAGAACCCTTCTACTTTTGTTCTTTCTAACGGAACAGAGGAAGGAAAAGGAACTGATGAAATCATTGGTGCCTACAAACTTCTTAAAGACAATAATTTCCCTAATTTCCAGGGAAATGCTGAAGCCAGAAATGTCCTTGACGGCAATCATGATCTGATTGTCACTGGTGGTTTCTGCGGAAATATCTTCTTAAAGGCTACTGAAGGCATGGCCAGCATCATGAATGGACTGATTAAGCAGTCCTTCAAGAGAAGTCTTCTGACCAAAATCGGTTATCTTTTCTCCCATAAGGGTTTTGATAAGATGAAGGAAATCATGGATTACCGCCGTTTTGGCGGAGCGATTCTTTTAGGTGTCAATGGTGTTGCCATTAAGGCTCACGGAAATTCCAATACCTATGCTTTCTATATGGCTATCAAAGTAGCTGATCAGATGGTTAAGTCGGATATTGTTAACAAGATCAAGAAAGAATTCGAACATCAAGATGAAAAGCAAGCTGACTGAAACTCTAGAAAAGTTTGCCATCGTTCCTAATGATATCTCTCTTTATGAGCAGGCTTTTACCCACGCTTCCTATACTAACGAACATCCTGAATCCTTAAGCTATGACCGCTTAGAATATTTAGGAGATTCTATTTTGGATATGGTTATTGCCGATTTTCTTTTCACTGCCTATCCCAAAGCCAATAGCGGACTGCTTTCTAAGATGAGGGCCTGTCTGGTTGAAGGCAAGACTTTAACCGAGTTTTCCGAAAAACATTTCGATTTTCCTTCTTTAGTCCGATATTCGGTCGGAGAGAGCGGAAACACTAAGTTCCATAAGAAGATACACGAAGATATTTTTGAAGCCTTTATTGCCGCCTGCTATCTAGATCAGGGCTATCTTTTCACGCGAAACCTCCTGTGGCATATTTATGCTCCCTTGGTTCAGCAGGCATACGACAAGGCTCAGCAGTCAGACAGCAAATCCAGACTTCAGGAATTACTGTCATCCAATATCACTTATGTGAAGGTCAGTTCCTCAAATCTAAATTCTGAGGATGTTCAGTATGTGGTTGAAGCCAGGGTCGGAAGTGCGGTCCTTGGTGTTGGACAGGGTCACAACCTGAAAGAGGCAGAAACCAATGCTGCCAGTGATGCCTTAAAAAAGAAAGTAGGTAACTGATAATGGGATTATTAAACTTCCTCAAAGAAAAATTCTCACATCGTAAAGATAAAGAAACAGAAAAGACTGAAGAACCTTTAAAAAAGGAAGAGGCAGTCAAAACCGAAGAGAAACCAAAAAAAGAAGAACCTGTTCCTGAAAAAGAAATTGCTATTGAGAATAAATATGTTGCCGGACTTGATAAATCAAGAGTCGGATTTACTGACAAGCTGAAAAAGCTTGCCAAAGCCAACAAGGTTATCAATGCCGATTATTTCGATAGCCTGGAAAGAATTCTTATTGAAGCTGATGTTGGGGTTTCCCTTTCTATCGAATTGATTAAGGAAACCAGCATTGAAGCCAGTGCCAATGAAATCACTGATCCTGAGAAGCTCAATGAGCTTCTCATTGATAAGATGTTTGTCGGCTATGCCAACAAAGGCGGAACTTTTTCCACTGAAATCAGTTATGCCTCTGAAGGTCCGACTGTCGTCTTTATGTGCGGAGTCAATGGCGGAGGCAAGACAACTACGGTTGCCAAACTTGCTAACCGTTACAAGAATTCCGGTAAGAAGGTGCTTTTGGTAGCCTGTGATACTTTCCGAGCCGGAGCTGTCGAACAGCTCGACTTCTGGGCTCAGAAAGTCGGAGTCGACTTATTGACCCGTCCTAACAGCGATCCTGCCTCTCTTTGCTATGATGCTCTGAAGAAGGCTAAGGATGAAAATTATGATATGGTTATTGTTGATACGGCTGGCAGACTTCAGAACAAGAAGTCTTTAATGGATGAATTATCCAAGATGGTCCGTGTCATGAAGAAAGTCATTCCTGAAGCTCCGCATGAAACTCTTCTGGTCATTGATGCCAATACCGGACAGAATGGCATTGATCAGGCTAAGGTCTTCAAGGAAGTTGCTGCCATCAGCGGAATTGTCATTACCAAGATGGATGGCACCTCCAAAGGCGGTATTATTCTTTCTATTCGTGATCAGCTGGCATTGCCGGTTAAATTCATTGGATTAGGTGAAAAAATGGATGATTTAGAAGAATTCGATCTTGATAAGTATCTCTATGGTCTGCTTATCGGAGACGAGAAGGAGTAACAATCCATGAATATGATTATTTCTTTGGCAATATTCATGTTAGTCAATATTGTCATATCGACCGTTATGATGCTGATTATTCCTAATTACATCATTGCCACCATGGCAACCTCAGTGATTCTTTCCTTCCTCTATTCTGTCTTTGCTGTCGTTCCCTTTGATAGGCTTCATTTCTACAAGTACCAGAATTTCTGGAAATTCTTCTTCGGTCTTTCCATTGCTTTCCTCCTCTTTGACTGCATCTCATTCATTATCTGATTATGGCAAAAAACACTGAAAAAGAGAAAGATACTCTTGAAAAAAAGGAATATTACGGAAACCTTCTGACAATCTATGGAAAACTGCTTTCTAAAACCATTCTCGATAGAATGACTTCTTGCTACCTGGATGATCTCTCTATCACCGAAATTGCTCAGAATGAGAAAGTCAGCCGTAATGCTGTCTTTCAGTCACTGACTTACGGAAAAGCAAGTCTGGACGAATACGAAAATCACATGGGACTCATGAAACGTGATTCCCGTTGTCTCGAAATTATCAAAAAAATAGAAAAGGCCGACAATCAGGAAAAAAGAAACGAACTTCTTGAACGGCTGAAAGGAGAATTCAACAATGGCATTTGAAGCACTTGGCGATCGCTTAGGATCGATATTTAAGAAACTTAAAGGTCAGGCTGTTCTTACTGACAAAAACATGGATGAAATGCTTTCCGAGGTCAGAAATGCCTTATTGGAAGCTGATGTCAACTATGATGTTGTCACCGAATTTGTCAAGGAAGTCAAGACTGAGTCTATCGGACAGAAAGTCCTGAACAAAGTCTCTCCTGGTGAAATGGTTGTCAAAATTGTCCATGACAAGATGACCACCCTTTTAGGCAGTGGCGATAATGATATCACCTATCGTATGGATGGTAAGCCAACTGTCATCATGATGGTCGGTCTTCAGGGTACTGGTAAAACTACTTCAGCCAGTAAGCTAGCTAACCTCTTCCAGACTAAAGGCAAGAAGAAAGTTTTGCTTTCGGCTCTGGATATCTACCGTCCCGCCGCTATTGATCAGCTGACTAATCTCGGTCTGAAGTGTGAGCCTCCGGTTGAGACCTATGCTGACAGAAGCGGAACCCTTCCTCCCAGCATTGCCAAAGCCAGTTATCAGAAGGCTTTGGACGAACATTACGACATTCTTATTCTTGATACTGCCGGCCGTCTGGAAATTGATGACAAGCTCATGCAGGAACTTAAGGATATTCAGAATTTAGTCCGAGTTGATGAGACTTTGCTGACTGTCGATTCCATGGTTGGTCAGAATGCTACTAACGTAGCTCTTACCTTCAACAAGGAAATCAAAATCACTGGTCTGATTATGACCAAGTTTGATGGCGACAGCCGTGGCGGAAGTGCTCTCTCAATCAAGAAACTGACTGGAATACCTATCAAGTATATCGGTGTCGGTGAAAAAATCACTGACTTAGAGAATTTCTATCCTGATAGAATGGCTGACCGAATCTTAGGAATGGGTGATATTGTCTCCTTAGTTGAATCCATTCAGGACAAGGTTGACAAGAAACAGGCTGAAAAGACTTCCAGAAGATTACAGCAGGGTCAGTTTGATCTCACTGATATGCTTTCGGTTATGAAGCAGATCAATCACTTAGGACCACTGAAAGGTCTTCTGAGAATGATTCCTGGTATGCCTAAGATGTCCGATGAACAGGCTGATCAGGCTCAGTCCATGCTGAAACAGACGGAAACCATTATTCATAGTATGACCGTCGTTGAAAGAAGAAACCCGGCTATTATCAAAGCTTCTAGAAAGATCCGTATTGCTAAGGGTGCTGGCGTCGATGTCAAGGAAGTCAACAAGCTGCTTGACGGATTTGTCAGAATGCAGTCACAGATGACGATGATGAAGAATAATCCGGCTGCGGTCAATTCTATGATGGGAAACTATTTTAAGAAATAGACAACTTCCTTAAGCAAATAAAAATACCTGGTCTGAATTTATTCGGACCAGGTTTTATTTTACTTTGATGATATCGTTTAGGAAGTCTTTCTTCTTCCGGTTCTTCCGGATGAGACTGAAAGTCTTCTTTTCACCATTCTCACTGAGATAGGTAAGGAGATAAGTGATTTTCTGTTCGGTTATCGGATTCATCTTGGCATCCTTTTCTCTTTCAAGAAGATAGCTTAGAGGAGAGGAGTCAGTATACTTGTCTTTCAGATAGACTTTGCTGGCAGCCATCCGGTCACAGAACATCTCAATGAGATATTTGGTTGGCATTTCCACCGGTTCGTATTTCTTGGTCTGAGGGTTGATGTCAATCCAGTATTCATAATGATGCCGGTTTCTTCCCTTATGATGCATCCAGGCTACTGAATAGCCTTTATCGATTCTTTCCTGAATGGTCGGAGAACGGAAGCCTTCATAGTATTTGGCTCCCGGAAAAAATTCAGTTGGTGAATACTTGGAAAGATCATGAGTCAGACCCTGCCAGTAAATACCGCATTTAAAACAGTTAACCATAACCATCCAGCGATGTTTGTTTATTGTATGAAGATGTCCGAAAATATGCATGCATCTATTTTAGATGATTAGAGTCTTTCCGACAACAGGAAAATCGTATTTATTTCTGATTAGTCAATTTTCTCAAACATATCCTTGCTGGCTCCGCATAACGGGCAGGTGTAATCATCCGGAAGTTCTTCAGCCTCGGTTTCCTGAATATAGCCACAGACTAGACAGCGGAAATGGTGGAGCTTCTTGCCTTCTTCAGTTATAGGCTTCTTGGTCTCCTGGAAGGTAGGTGCATTCTTAGGGGAAGAGCCTTTCTTGATTTGGTGATAGTAATCATAAGTCATTTCCTTATTGTCAGAAAGGACCTCGCAGTCCTTAACTTCACCAATGAAGAGGGTGTGGGTGGAAGTCTCAGCTTCCTGATTGACATCGAGAATGAAATAGGCAATAGCATCATCGATGATAGGAAGACCATCAATCATCTTATAGGGAATAGATTGGAATTTGTCGATGTCCTTGGAAGAATGGAAGCCAAAAGTAGCAATGATATCATTAGGTGTGTCTTGGCCTAGGACCATGATAGCTAAACGTTTGCTTTGCTTGATGATGCTGTTAGTGTAATTATCATGATTTAGGGAAACCAGAATCTGTGAGGGGGAGGAAGTAACCTGAATTGCACAATTTGCAATACAGCCGACTTTCTTACCGTTTTTGTCAATTGAGGTGATTACATACATTCCATAACTTAATTTGTAATACGCGGTTTTGTTCATACGTACTCCTTTTTCGGATATTATAGACTAAATTTTTCTTTTTTGGTTAATAATGCATTTTTTAATAAATTACAAATATACATTTCAAACATATGAGGATAAGGAAATGAGCCTATCTGAATTAGGAAAGCAAAAGTATTGATTATCAATAGCCTAACGTAAGCTTATCAGTTGGATTTTGAATGTCTTTTTTCTTTTTTTTATAATGATATTTTCCTTTACTAAAACCAAAATCTTAAAAGACATCTTTTACTATTGATTTGATGTATATTTACTATTCCGGTTTTTGAAATACTTTTTATGTTAAATTAAGAGTCTTGGTTTATACTATTAATAATACATAGGAAATTAATCATGATCAAAGCAGCTGTTGTTGAGGATTCTCAGGAAGCCTCGGAAACAATCATCGAATTCATCAGAAAATACGGAGAAGAAACTAAAACTGAGTTTCAGGTCCAGCATTTTCCTAATGGACTGAATTTTCTTGATGAATTCCATAGTCAGTTCGATATTGTCTTCATGGATATTCAGATGCCATTTATGGACGGAATGGAAGTCAGTCATAAGCTGAGAGAAAAAGACGAGAATGTCAAACTTATCTTCGTCACCAACATGGGACAGTACGCAATCAAGGGATATGAAGTTGACGCTTTAGCCTACATGGTTAAGCCAATCACTTATTACAACTTCCGCCTTATTTTGGATAAGACTATGAAATCTTTGAAACGAAACCGGGAAAAGATGATTACCATCAATTCTGATTCCGGAATCATTAAAGTCAATCTGGAAGATATTCTTTATATTGAAGTCAGCAACCATGATCTGTTTTATCATACTGAGGAAAATGAGTATCAGTCCCGTGATTCCTTATCAAGAGTTGAAAATGAATTGATTTCTGACGGTTTTGCAAAATGCAATAAATCTTTCCTGGTTAATCTAAGACATGTGAAGAAAATTGATAATGAATCAGTTTTTGTCGGAAAATACATTCTTAAAGTCAGCCGGACTAAGAAAAAAGAATTTTCTGATGCCTTTGTCAATTACATAGGAGACACTATCTGATGTCGGAAGCTCTGATTAGTAACTTCACCTGGTTAATCCGTTTCCCTTTACCGCTTTTCATTTTGGAAATGGTCTTTGTTCCTTTTGTAAAGAAGAGAAACTTCTTCTGGCTGAGGATTATCGGTTCCTCCCTAGCTTTCTTTGGCCTGACTTTTCTGATAGTCCATTACAATCTGTATCTTTCCTGGTCCTGGTTCAAGACCAGTTTCATTATTGTTTTTGCTATCTCACTTCTTCCCTTTGTTGTTTCTCTGAAAACAAAGTTTAAGAATATTCTTTTCTATGCCATGGCGGCTTATGCTATGCAGAATTGCCTTGATTCGGTCTGTAATATTATCTATATACTAGCCGGAAAGCCGGATTCTTTAGCAATTAAGCTGACTATCTTCATTTTGACTGTCTTATTAGGATCTTTCTTCTATTATACTTTCTTTGCTAGACGTATCTCCAATAAAGGATTAGAAACAATTGATAACAAAATCTTCTATTTCACTTTATTTATGACTCTGGCAGTTGTCTACCTTCTTTCCATGTATACCTTTATCGGAGATGACAATGCCGATTCGATTTCAGCTAGACTCTTTTCGATTGTGGCCTGCGTTCTCGTTCTTTTTATTCAGTTTGGAATCTATGAGAAGAATGAAATCAAGATTCAGAATGAGATATTGGAAAAGATCATCTATAAGGAAAACCATATGTACAGCGAAGCTAATGAGAGAATGGAACTGATCAATATCAAATGCCATGATCTGAAACATCGCATCAAATCATTAAGAAACTATGCCGGTTCCAAAGAAGAATTACAGGAAATTGATAATCTGGAAGACCAGATTGAATTCTTTGATACCACTATCCATAGTGGAAATGAAGCTTTGGATGAAATTCTCTCCCAAAAGTCCTTGGTCTGCAAGAATCTGAAAATTAAGTATTCTTTTATTGTTGACGGCACAAAGCTTAGCTTCATGAAGAGTCTTGATATTTACTCCCTCTTCGGAAATGCTATTGATAATGCTATTGATGCTTTAAAGAAAGTTGAGGAAGATAAAAGAATTATTACCATCAACATCAGAGAAAAGAACGATAAGATTATTGTTCATATTGAGAACTACACTTCAGTGGAGACAACCTTCATTGACGGTATTCCTCAGACTACTAAGAAACATAAAGAAAACCATGGATATGGAACCAAATCCATTTCTCTTATCACTAAAAAATATCATGGAAATCTGGCCTTTAAGTTAGACAATAATATCTTTACTTTGAATATTATCTTTCCTAAACAGTAAAAATCTTTTGCTTATTCATTAACATCTTTATTGCCTATGAAATACCGTTTTCATGGGATTTTTTGATGTTTTAATCCCTAAAAAACCGCTCTGAAAGCCTTACCATTCACGCCAAAAAACGACTTTTCACGCCATTTGACCAAAAAACAAAAAATGTCTTGCTAGAATATCAATACTTTTTGAAAGCGCTTGTCAGCGTTTTGCAAATGTTAAATTTAAAGGAGGAAACATGGCAAAGAAAAGTAAAATAGGAAAGCTTCAGAACATTCTTACGAAAGTCCTGATACCGGTAACCGCTGTTGGTGCCTTTGCTGGCATGGTCGGTTATTCTTGCGTCGCTTTTGCTGACGTAATTGACGGATTCTTCAATCCCAAACTCTCATTTGATAATTCAGCTCCAGTTGTTGTTGCCGCTAAGCAGACAGCCGAGAATTTAGAAGGCGAAGGCATCGTCCTGATGAAGAACGATGGCGTTCTTCCCATTACTGCTGCCAATCCTAAGGCTAATGTCTTCGGACGCTTCTCTGTTGATCCAGTTTATGGTGGCTCCGGTTCGGGATCTGGTGACGCTAAGGACAATGTTCCTCTTTACGGCTATAAGAAAATCAGTTCCTCAGAATATGATCTTGATGACAACGGCAACCCAGTTGTTGTTTCCAGTCTTCAAGACCGAGGCTTTACTATCAATCCTACTTTAGGAAAGATGTATTACAATGCAATCACCGGAAACGGCGGACTTACTGCGGTCACCAAAGCTTCTATCGCTATGGATAACCCGGCTAATTCCCATTATGAAATCGGTGAAGTTCCGGTCAATGACACCTATTATTCTTCTGATGTCAAGTCTTCACTTACTCAGTACAACGATTATTCTATTGTTGTCTTAGGCAGAGGCGGCGGTGAAGGTGGAGACCTTTCAGCCGATATGTCTCAGTGGGGTGGCAAAGAGGGCGAGCATCAGCTTCAGCTCAATGATGATGAAAAGAATATGATTGCTTTAGCCAAATCCACTTCCAAGAATGTTATTGTTCTCATCAATTCATCAAATGCCATGGAATTAGGTGATTTAGCTAATGATGAAGGAATCAATGCCATTATGTGGATTGGTTCAACCGGTTCAGTCGGAAACAATGCTGTCGCTGATGCTCTCATCGGTGATATCAATCCTTCCGGAAGAACAGTTGATACCTGGGCCAGTGATTTCTTAGCTATGCCTTCGGCTCAGAATATGGGCAACAATGAATACACCGAAAATGGTGAAATCTCTACTACCACCAAGACCACCACTCAGGGAACCAAGACCTGGAACAATTCTTCAGTTGATTATGAAGAAGGCATCTATGTCGGATACAAGTATTATGAAACCCGTTATGAGACCGTTGTTGACGGAACCAATAAAGGCGGAACCAAGAGTGGTTCTTCCTGGAATTATTCAGATGAAGTCGTCTATCCTTATGGATACGGACTATCTTATTCCAATTTCGAGTGGAGTGACTATGATTTCCAGCTTAATGGAACTACTGCCACTGTTAATGTCACTGTTACCAACACCACTTCCGTTCCCGGAAAGGATGTTGTCGAAATCTATTATCAGTCTCCTTATACTGACTATGACAAAGCTAACAATGTCGAAAAGTCATCTATTTCCTTAGTTGGTTTTGCTAAGACCAAGACCCTCAGACTTAACCAAAGTGAAACTGTCACTATTGAATTTGATCTGAAGGATATGGCTAGCTATGACTACACTACTGCTAAGAGCTACATTCTTGAAAGCGGAAATAATTATTATGTTTCTGCCGGAAGAAATGCCCATGATGCTCTGAACAACATTTTAGAGAAAAAGAGCACTACTTCCTCTGCTGTTGAAGGCAATGCTTCCTTTGCTACTCAGTTCTCCGTCAATTCCGGAATCGATGTCAGCCATTCCAGTGAAACTGGTGAAGCCATCGAAAACAAATTTGATGCTGGTTATAGTGATAAGGATAGTGAAGGCAATAACATTGTCAGCTATCTGACCAGAGCTGACTGGGAAGGAACCTGGCCTGAAGCCAGAACTGCTTCCGAAAAAGAAATCACTCCTGCCGTCAAAGCTGGATTTGCCGTTGCTTCCAGTATTGGTGAAGGAAACACTATTGAAGAGGGAATCACCTATAACTATCCTGACAGTGTCACTTCTACTTCTTTGACTGTCAATGATATCATTGGTAAGGATTTCACTGATGCCTCTTGGGACACGCTTCTTAATCAGATGTCCTTTGACGATATGGCTGACTTAATCTCTTATGGCCGTTATCAGACTACTGCTATTGAGTCCATAGGCCTGAAGCAGGGTATTGACTATGATGGTCCTGCCAGTGTCAACCAGAACAATATTTCAACTGGTTCCGGCTGTTATTATCCTTCTGAAGTCGTTATGGCTTCTACTTGGAACACTGAACTCTGCAATGAATTCGGTAAAGCTATCGGTTCTGAATCTCTTACTTATGGTGTCGGTGGCTGGTATGCTCCGGCTATGAATATCCACAGAACACCTTGGGCTGGAAGAAACTTTGAATATTATTCAGAAGATGGGTATTTAAGCGGAACCATTGGTTCAGCTGTTATCCAGGGTGCAAACTCCATGGGCGTTGTTACCTTCACTAAGCACTTTGCTTTCAATGATCAGGAAACTAACCGTGTCAGAAAAATGGCTGTCTGGTCAAATGAACAGGCTTGCCGTGAAATCTATCTTAAACCTTTTGAATTAGCTGTTACTGAAGGCGGAAGTAAGACTATCATGAGTTCATTCTCCCATATCGGAACCGACTGGGTCGGTTCACATAAGGGACTGATGACTGATATTCTCCGTGGTGAATGGGGATTCAAGGGCTATGTCCTTACTGATATGTATGGTGGCGGTGTCAACTACTCCTACCTAGATCAGGATTTAGGAATCAGAGCCGGAAATGACTGCTGGCTGGAATCGGCAACTAATAAGAATCAGCCGGTTATTGATAATGATACTGCAAAGTATTATGCCAGACAGGCCTGCAAACGAATCATCTATGTCAAGGCTAATTCTTCTCTCTACTATGATGATGCAACTAAGTTTGCTTTAGTTGATGCCTATGCCTCATCCTCTGAATATAGCTACTATGGTCTTACCTATAATGAAGAAACCAAGGAATTGGAAAACACCACTGAAAAGGTTTCTTATCAGGAATACTGCTATCAGTACTACAACTATCGAGTAAATGTTGTTGTCGATGGCGTTGCTGACAGTGAAGTCACTCTCTATAACTACTACAAAGCCATTCATGATGCCAAATAAAGAAGGAGGAATCAAAAAATGGAAAATTTAAAAACAAATAAAAAGCCAGTCATTCAGTATGGAATGCTTCTTGGCGGTCTGATTCTGATGCTGGTTCTCTCTCTTCTTCCTTATTCAGTTATTGATTATGACGGAAAACTGAAGACTGGATTAGGTTTCTTCAATGCTGTTCTCAATCTTGATGGAAATGATATCTCAACTGTCTATCGTGTTCTGACTATTGCCGGTATGACCATTCTTGATTTTGTCTTCATCATTGCTGCCATCTTAGCTGTTATCTTTGCTATCATTGACTTAGTGAAGACTCTGAAGACTAAAGACTTTGAATCCCGATTAGACTATATGAAGGAAAACTATTTCAAAGCTTTGGTTCCTGGTGTCATGGCTGTTGTCATCAATGCCATCTTAGGAAGCGATATTGCTGTCTTTGCTGTCATCATCATGGCTATTGCCTTACTTATTCCTTCTGCCTGTGTTCTTCTTAACGGAGAAATGGACAAGAAGAGAATCATCAAGACTACTGCTATTGCCTTTGTTGGTGTCTTTGCCTTCTTAATGACTCTTGCTGTTTCTAAGGAATGTTCCTTAGATACTGCTCTTCATTCAAGATATGACATTGTCACTCACTTATCTGCTTGGGTCAACATCATTTTAGGAATTGTTACCGTCTTTGCTGTTCATTCCCAGAAGTATTTGGTCAGAGACGAAGAGAATCCTTCCATGTACACTAAGGTTGTCTTACTTATTACTACTGTTATCACTCTCTTAGCTTTGATCTTTGGTGCTGTCAGCGGACTAGTCACTACCGGCGGAATTGTTGTTTTGGTTGTTGGATTGCTCCTTATTGGCAGTGTTACCTGCAAATACTGGATTCCTGCTTTCCAAAAGAACGATAACCAGCCTCTGGCTGCCTAACTAAATACTATCTGTTCTGCTCTTTCTAAAGCAATTTATGAATTGAAAGCCATGATGCCAGCGAGGCACCATGGCTTTGATTCACAATTGCTAGGAAGGAGCTTTTTTATTGATTACAGAGAATATTTGGTTAATGAATAATTGATTATCCGGTTTTGTAAATCGTTTTAAATAAAAAAACATCCGATAAACAGATGCCAGGTATTCAGATAATTTAATACTGCTTTATTGTCTCAAGACAGCTTCCACCTCAAATGGGCAAACATGGTTCACTTTTTAAAGAGGAAATTAAATAATTTCCTCAGTGAGGTTTGCTTTGATAAGCTCCAAAATAAAAAATAGCTATTCGCAATTAATCATTTTGGAATCCCGTTTGTCATTGAAAACAGCTAAATACTAGTCTTTTTTCAATTCCAACATATGGTTTCGTTTTGCTCTACTAAAGTATATCAAACAGTCATAGTGTAGTCAATGATTATTTAAAGCGCTTTCTTTTTTATAAGAAATTTAAAAACATTACAAAAATAACCCTTTTTAGGTTTTTTCTTTCAAAAAACATTCGTAATCTTTCATTTTTCTAAAACAAGGATTAAATTTTTAACAAAAAACATTTTTAAAAAAGTAATAAAAAAGTCATTTTGAAAGCGCTATTTTCTTCCTGAATGTTTTACTCAAGTAAAGTCAGGCCTAAAATTAACACTTTTTTCTGATCCTACACCCAAGTATTTGATTAAAAAGAATGATGGGAAATGTATTATTCTTTTTTTATTTAGCAAAGAAAACTAGGAATTGGGAAGTGTTTTTTCTTTACCCTATACAATTTTTGTTTGAAAGGGCTTATAATTTTAAGAGTAATACTTTATAATTACCTCCCGGAGGGAAAACGATGCTCCATATTGCAATGATTGAAGATGAAGAAAAGGCAAAAGATGTCATCACTTCATACCTAGACCGGTTTTTCGGTGAAAAGAAAGGCCAGTTTTCTTCCGAATGGTTTTCTAATCCTTTGGAGTTTCTGAAAAGAGACAGCCATGAGTTTGATTTAGTCTTCCTAGATATTGAAATGCCAGAGATGAATGGCATGGATGTTGCCAAGAAAATCCGTGAGACCAATGAAAATGTTGCTCTTATTTTCATTACCAACATTGCCCAGTACGCTATCAAGGGATATGAAGTTGAGGCTATGGATTATATCATTAAGCCCGTATCGTATTATGACTTTGCCTTAAAAATCGAAAGAGTCATTAATAAGCTTAAAAAGAATGATGAGGGAAAAATATCGATTCTCTGTGAAGGAGAATCACTCTTCCTTTTATATAAGAATATCGTTTATGTCGAGGTTATGAAACATAATCTTATTTATCATACTGCTGATAAAGAATATGTTGTCCGTTCTTCAATGAAAAAGATTGAAGATGTTTTCTTAACTAATGGCTTTGCTAAATGCAACAACTATTGCCTAGTCAACTTGGCTTTTGTCCGAGGAGTCAAAGGTTATGATCTTTTGCTTAGTGTTGGTGGAAAGGAAAGTACCATCCTGATTTCCCATCCCAGAAAGAAAGAATTTGTTCATAGTCTGAACAAATATATTGGTATGAATATCTGATGACTCAGCTTGAATTTTACAAATCCTTTCAGTTTGTTATTGAACTAATCATCGCTGAAACGCTTTATGCCTATACTTTGAAAAGAAGGAAGATGTTCATTCCCCGTCTAGTCATTGGCGTAGGTCTGACTTTCCTATTCTCATGGCTGATTCCGGTTGCTGTCAACAATGCTTTTTATTGTGCATTTATGTTCCTCTGTATTTTTGCTTTCACAATTCTGGTGATGAAGTTTCTTTTTGAGGATACTAATTTAGCAATTGTCTTCTGCGGAATCGCCGGATATACGACACAGCATATGACTTATGAGATTTTTAATCTGATTTCAATTGGATTAGGACTTAATGCGGATACCCCAATGGGATTCTACGGAACGGAATTTACTAATACCTTTTCTAATATTTTTGTTCTTTTGATTTATCTTTTTGTTTATCTAGTAATTTATTTCCTTTGTTTTGCCTTTTTTGGTGATAAGCTTCAAAAACATAAACCGATTCAGCTGACCAGGAGCTTTTTCTTTATTCTGGTTATTATCATTTTGGTTATTGATATTCTCCTTAATTCCATTGTTGTCTATTATTTCTCCTCTAATACGAAACCCTTGTATCTGATAATTGTCGGAATCTATAACATCCTCTGCTGTCTTATTTCTATTTATCTGCAGTTTGAGGTTGCCATTAGAAAGAATCTCGAGACAACCATTGATGCTATGCACCAGATTCTGCATCAAAGAAATGAACAGTATGCCATATCAAAGGAAACCATCGCTTTGATTAATATGAAGTGCCATGATCTCAAACATCAGATCAGGCATCTAAGATCAGGGGACAGTATCAGTAATGAAGCTTTGGCGGATATTGAAAAATCAGTCAACATCTATGATTCTTCTGTCAAGACCGGAAACGATGCCTTGGATACTATCCTGACCGAAAAGAGTCTTTTCTGTAAAAAGAATCAGGTGAGATTTTCCTGCATTATTGATGGGGAAAAGCTGAATTTCATTTCTGAAGAGGATATCTATTCTCTATTCGGAAACATTGTTGATAATGCGGTTGAGGCTGTCCTAAAGCTAGAAGAGGATAAGCGTGTTATTTCTTTGACTGTCAGACAGGTCAATGACATGTTGGTTATTCAGGAACGTAATTATTTTGATGATCAGATCAGATTTGAAAATGGTATGCCTATCAGTACCAAGGCCGATAAAAGATATCATGGATTCGGTACTAAGAGTATCAGTTTCCTTTGCGACAAATATAAGGGAGACCTTTCATTTGAAATTGATGATCAGATATTTAAGGTGACAATTCTCTTCTTTATTAAGGAAGAAAGTGCTGAATGATTTGGAAAAAATGATTTTTTTATGTGCTTTTTATATTAATTGGTAGAAAAATATTCAGCGTTAAATTGGTGCCTTGTTTTGTTAAGTTTGTGCCTGAAATATTGAATGCGCTTTCATAATCGGTAAAATGGTTTTTGTATTGAGATGGCCAAATCTGCCACTCATAAAGGAGAAAATATGACTAAAAGAACAAAATTCAACTCTCTTCTCGTCTGCTCGGGCTTACTCTTAAGCATAGGAGCCCTCACTTCCTGCTCATCTACTACTTCTACTAGTACTTCGACTTCTGCTTCTACTTCTGTTTCTACATCCACTGGTACTTCTGCTGAAGAAGAAAATGTCGATGTCAAGGAAGTTATCCTTG
>JBAXZU010000008.1:0-27458 GCA_041670225.1 Bacilli bacterium
CCCTCTCCGGCGGTCAGAGACAGAGAGTCGCTTTGGGAAGAGCAATTGTCCATCATGCAAAAGTTCTCCTGATGGATGAACCTTTAAGTAATCTTGATGCCAAACTGAGAGTCCAGATGCGTAGTGAAATTGTCAAGCTTCACAACAACCTGGGTGCCACAACCATCTATGTTACTCACGATCAGACCGAAGCTATGACAATGGCAACTAGAATTGTCATCATGAAAGATGGTTATGTTCAGCAGATTGGTTCACCTATTGAAATCTTCAACCACCCTGTCAACAAATTTGTTGCTGGCTTCATCGGTTCTCCGGCAATGAATTTCTTCCCCTGCGATTACAAGGATGGTGTCATTACCTTTGTCACTGGACAGACAATCACTTTGCCAAAGGAAATGATTGAAGGAAAAACCATTCCTTCTAAAATCATCTTCGGTATCAGACCAGAAGATATTCATGATGGAACCGGATATCATTCAACCTTATATCCCCAGGCCATTTTCTCAACCTCGGTAATCTTAGCCGAACTTCTGGGTAATGAATATTATGTCCATTGTAATTTTGCTTTCCAGGATGTCATCTCACGCTTCACCAGTGAAAACAAACTATCAGCTGGTGATAACATCAAGATTTGTTTCAACTTAGCCCGTTGCCATCTCTTTAGTTCCGAAACTGAAGAAACAATTCTCTAGGAGGGACTATGAAACAAAAAACATCAACTGAGGTGAGATCACCCTCACTTCAAACCCGTAAAAGGCATAAAAAAATCAGTTATAGTAAATATGGATATCTATTCCTTCTCCCCTTCTTCATTATTTTTATCACTTTCTCACTGATTCCTCTCATCCAAACCATCTATTATTCTTTCTTTGAATATTACTATCAGAATGGTATCAACCAAGTTGGACCTAATTTTGTCGGATTTGATAACTACGTCACAATTCTGGCAGCTGATTCCGTTTTCTGGAAATATTTAGGAAATACGTTACTTATCTGGGTCATCGGATTTGTTCCTCAGATCATTATTTCGCTTCTATTAGCAATTTGGTTCACGGATTCCCGATTAAAACTAAAGTTTTCCGGATTCTTTAAAGCTATCACCTACATGCCTAACCTCGTTATGGCTGCAGCCTTCGGTATGATGTTCCTGATGCTCTTCTCACAGTCTGGTCCAATGACTCAGATACTTAAGGCACTCAACCTTATTCCGGAGGGATTAGTTGTCTCCCAGGATTCCGGTTGGGTTAGAGCAATTGTTGCCTTCATCAACTGGTTAATGTGGTTTGGTAACACTTCAATTCTGCTGATGTCTGGTATTGCCGGAATTGATGAATCAATCTTCGAATCAGCAAGACTGGACGGAGCCAACGCTACAACCACCTTCTGGAAAATCACTTTGCCGTTATTAATGCCAATATTCGTTTACGTCCTCATCACTTCCATGATTGGCGGTCTTCAGTTATTCGATGCAGCCCAGGTTTTCACTCAGGGAACTGGTGGTCCAGGTCTCTGTGCCAAGACAATTATGATGTATCTTTACGAACGTATTTCAATCTCTAAAAATTATGGTGCTGCCGGTGCCATCTCCGTTCTCATCTTCCTCTTCACCGGAATCCTTTCCATCTTTGTCTTCAAAACCTTAGTTCCTAACTACAATGCCGTCAAGGCCGAAGCCAAGGCTTATCATAAACGTCAAAGATATCTCAAAAACGTAAAAAATGCCGGAGGACAGTCACATGAATAAATTCAATCATCCCTATTATTCAGCCTCACAGGCAATAATAGGATCAAACACGCCTAACCTGAAAAAGAATGAAGAAAGCCGAAAAAAACTTAGCAACCAACGAATAGGAATGATTGTCTACCGAGTTATCGTCTATGTTTTCTTGATTCTGCTTTCACTTATCTGTATTGTTCCTTTCTGGATTCTTATTGTTAACTGCACTTATCAGTCCAGTCAGATTCAGCAAGGCTTACATTGGTGGTTTGGTAACTATTTCGTTGAAAACTTCCAAGGTTTGTTAAGCAACACCAACATCCCGCTTAAAACCGGATTTATCAACTCTCTGATCGTTGCTTTTACTACTGCCATCTTAACCGTCTACTTCTCAGCCTTAACCGCCTATGCAACCCATGTCTATCAGTTTAAAGGAAAGAAATTTGTGACTACCTTCATTCTGGCAGTCATGATGATTCCGACTCAGGTTGCCTCAATGGGATTAGTCGTCATCTGCAACCAGCTTCATTTACTTAATCAGATCTGGCTGATAATTGTTCCAGCCATTGCTTCCCCTGTCACTTACTTCTATATGAAACAGTATCTCGAATCAGTTCTTCCTTTTGAAGTCATTGAAGCCGCCAGAGTTGACGGTTCCAGTGAAATACGTATTTTCCACCAGATTGTTCTTCCAATCCTTAAACCAGCACTTGCGGTTCAGTTCATCTTCTCCTATGTTACCAATTGGAACAACTTCTTCATCCCTGGCATGCTGCTTCAGGATAAAACAACCTGGACTCTTCCTATTGTTATTGCCGGTTTGAAAGCCAGTAGTCCAGATACTTTCGATTTAGGCCAAGTCTACATGCTGATGACAATTGCGATTATTCCGGTTGTCATCGTCTACCTCATTTTCTCAAAAGCTATTATTAAGAATCTGACTTCTGGTGCTGTAAAAGGCTAAATCTACAATCTAAAAATCAAGGGAATGGAGACATTCCCTTTTTCTATGGATTTTAAAAAAATAAAAACTGGTAAGAAAGAAATTCTTCTTACCAGCTAACAAATTGCTTAATTGATTTTTCTAGTAGTGCCGCCCTCTTGCACATAACCAGAAACACAAACACTTTTTGGTGAAAAGGTCGTTGGATTATCAATTCTTTCAATAAGGGCACGAGCAGCCTGCCTGCCTAATTCCTCAGAATTCTGAACATAAGTTGTAAACATCGGGCGGAACATTCTTGAAAGATCAATGCCATCATAACCGACAACCGAGATATCTTCCGGAACTCGATAGCCTAAATCATTGAGCGCACTTAAGGCACCCAGAGTAGAAATATCATCAGGTGTCATAATACAGGTAGGTTTATCATATGAGGACATCAGACTTTTTACAATCTTTCCGGTAACACTAGGAGAATGGAACTGACCATGGATTACCCAATTAGGATTGACAGGAATTCCTTTTTCTTTCATTCCAACATAGAAACCAACGTTTCTCTTTTTAGTAACATCAGTATCATCACCATAGATATAAGCAATCTTGCGATGACCTAATCCAGCTATATATTCCACAAGCTTTCGGTTTCCTTCTTCATTGTCTGAAAGAACCGAAGAACAGGAATTGAAAATGTAATCAATAGTAACAACCGGAATAGAGGAATTTGCTAATTCTGCAATATCAGGATTAGAGAAGTTTTCAGTAACGATGATGACACCATCCATATTGCGGTATCTTGCCATTTGAAGATAACTCATCTTAGGTTTGTTAGTCTTAGAAATAAAAGTAATGTTATATCCCTGGGATTCCGCTTCGACTTTTATGGCATTCAAAATAGTAGAAAAGTATTCATGCTTCAAGCCACCACAGGTGGCATCAAAATAAATAACACCAATAGAAAAGGACTTTTTGTTCTTTAAAGCCTGAGCATAAGCATTGGGAACATAACCCATCTCATTAGCTATTTTTTTGATTCTGGCAATAGTCTCCGAAGAAAGTTCATCTGAATCATGTAGAGCTTTGCTTACCGTTGCAGGAGTCGTATTTGATTTCTCAGCAATGTCTTTTAATTTAACCATTTTATATACCTTAAACGTTTTCGATAGATAATATTATTATACTTAAAAGCAATGATTAATACCATAAAATTAATCAAAAAATATACTTTTCGTTGAATATTTAAGAAAACTTACAAAGATTCAATCTCAATAGTATGGGTACTTCTCTTTCGTGCACGATAGATTACCGGTTTATCGCAGATCTTACCATCAATTTTGATTACAGAATTAGTTACATCAAACATCTTATCTTTCTGTTTTGTCAGGTTCAGATGAATAGTAACCCTTCCGATTTCCAAAGTGTAATTGATTTTCGTTTCCTTTTTACGCATAATCGGATTAAAACTTATTTTTTCATTATCAATGCTAAGTCCAACTGCTTCAATGATATTAAGGCCTAGCCAAGAAGAAGTACCAGACAGGATAGGTCCGATGTTTTCACCGGTGATACTGTTATTATATTGAGTACAGAAACGAGGATTGCCCTTGAAAAATCCCGGATTCTTCAAAGTCTTATAAGGAAGAACCAAGTCAATCATATTAAAAGCATCAGTAAGAAGCAATTGCTTGAGATTCTCATCCTTGACCCACTTACTGGACTGAAGAAGACTCTCTGAGAACATCATGGTGGCATGCTTAAAGACACCGCCGTTTTCTCTGTCACCAGGGAAATAATGATCAGTCGCAGAGTTCTTAGCACCAGCCAATGATAAATCATGAGGAGTACAAAGCTTATATCCTGATTCAGTCTTCAGATATTTGTCAACAATTGAAAGCATAGACTTAATCTGAGATTCAGTTGCCACTCCTGAGAGAAGCGACCATGAGAAGGAATTAAGATAGTATGAGCCATCAATTTTTGGATCGATGCTCAGTTTGTCGCCTTTGCTTCCGATATATGAAGTATGGGCGGGATTATCACGGTTAATCAAGACTCTGGCGAAATATCCATTGATAAAAGCATCCTTCTGAAGAATTCCGGTTTTTTCCTTGATAAGATTTTCAGCCCAGATAGCATCCTCAGTATAACCAAACTTTGAGCACAGGTATTTGAAATCCTTCAGGGCACAGACAAGAAGGAATCCATTCATTACTGATTCAGAATAATCAGAAACAAACCTAACGCCTTCTGGCTGCTTACTCTTTCTAATCTGGGAATAATAAGCTTTTTCCTTTTTAGGTCCGTCAAGATAATCAGGATCAATTCTTAGACAGTCATTCCAATCAGCGGCATCAAGTAAAGGTAATCCATGATTTCCAACCGAAATACATCCGGAATACATCAATATCTGTTTGATAGTACTAAAGACATTCCTCTTTTCGTCAGTTCCGCAGATTGAATATCGGAGTTTAAGGAAATAATCATCACCGCTAATATCCATATAACGGCGAACGGCCATAACTAGCCATAATCCATCATCAGAACACATGCCTGGTTCTTTTCCCTGATAAAAGAAGTTATGATTGACATAACCGAATTCATAAACATTTTCAAGCCATTGACCGAGAACGTCTCTAAGGAAATTACGGTTATCCATGCAATTATATATGTAGAACATACTTGCATACAAATCCTGAATCTCTCTAAATCCAATTTCTCTGTATCCTTTTTGAGTCATTGCAAATGATCGAGAAACGAAGGTCTGATAGAGAATTTGGAATGGAAGATTATTATTCAGATAACTCTTGAGGTTTGAATCCGTGGCTTTTTCCACCTGAAGGAATGAAGCAAATTTTTTGAGGAAGATTCTTTGGTTGCGTTCAACTCTCTTCATATAGAAATCAGTGTAATAATCAAGCAGTCGGTTCAATTGGGTAAGGAAACCGTCATAAACTTTTTCTGATGGCAGTGAGGTCAGATCACACATACCAGTAAAGGTAATGATTTCTTTTTTGTCTTTGAAAAGCAAGTCTTTCTTTAAGGCAAAGAAATTAGGGCCTCTAAAAGACTGACAGTTCGATAGGAAATTAATATTGGCAGGCTGATATAAATTGCCATTTCCAATAAATCTCTGATAATCAGTTTCAAATTCATCAGAATATTCACCATCCGAACATAAAGAACAGAATCTAATTTCTTTTTTGAAATACTCAGGATAATAATCAGGGGTAATAGCAACAATCTTGTTTTTATCATCAGTGACAACATTTGATTGGGAAATCAAAGTTGAATAAAGGACATCCTCTTCCTGACAATGGGGATTAGAAAAGCCAAACATACCAGTATAAACAATCTGAAGATCTCTGGTTTTTCCAGTTTTGTTAGTGATTTCAATTTTTTGACATTCAACAGCATCCGGCAAGCCCTCAATCTGAGCAAAAATGAAAATTTTTCTAGTGATTTCAAGCCCGCAATTCAAAACATAAACAATTTTGGTAAAGTTAGGATAATGATAGCAATAGGCTTCCTTTACAGATGAATCAACATTAAGGGAATAGAAAATAATCTTTCCATCTTCCAAAAGATAGAATTGACGATTAGCTGGGAACCCATTTTCTTTAGGAAGCAAACCCCAGGTTGTTGCCAAAATCTGATAGGAAGAATGTCCTCTGAAAGATCCTCTTCCAAAACGGTCAACCACACTCTTTGGTGTCTTTTGGAGCGGATGATCAAATTTAATTCTATTGCCGATAAGCAAATTGACATCGTAATGAGTTCCGAGTTCTAATCCCTTTAGAGGAATCTTACAATGTCCATCCGAAAATAATTTTCCGCCTGATTTCTTTAGGTAGTCAATCATCCTTCCCATAGTGGCTAGACTTTCATCGGAAATATCAGGAACTCTTCCCATATCATCAACAACTAAGATATTTCCCTTGTGATAAGTAAAAAGATATGATCTTGTTCGGTTTAGCTCAGAAAAAGTCTCATAAAGTTCTTCGGAATTGATGATTCTTGTAAGAATCGGCAAATTCATATTTATTCCTGTGAGAACAATATAGCTCTCATAAGTGTTGTTAAAAACAACAAAATCATTAATATCTTCCTTTTTTAGAGAAAAAATAGATTCTATTCTCCCATAATAATGGGAATAAATATTTCTGGCATTGTTTACTATCATTTATTAATTCCTCTTTTACTTTAGATAACGTTTTCGCGCATATAATTATTATAATCCTGAATTAATTAAAATACAAATCCAAGTCGGATAAGTACTTAAAACATATATATAGTAGGGCAAAACAAGGGAAAAATCTACAATATATTTCATATTTGCCGTCTGTCAATAGAAAACACTTGACAGCCAATAATAATATAGCTATAATTTAAAAGCTGTTAAAAACCGTGAATCGGAGGATATATATCTATGGTTAAAATCAGATTAAGAAGAACTGGTAGAAACGCTTATGCCACCTATAGAATCGTTGTTAGTGATTCAAGAAGAACTCCTACTGCTGCCGCTTTAGCTGAAATCGGACATTTCAATCCTAACACTGATGAGTTAGTCATCAATGAAGAAGCTGCTATGCAGTGGTTAAGAAATGGTGCCGAACCTTCTGACACTGTCAGAACTCTTTTCAGAAAAAAGGGTCTCAATGCCAGATTAGCTGAAGAAAAGGTTAAGAAGGCCGTTAAATAATGGATATCAATACTGACATCGATCTCACTGAGGATATTCGTTCCCTTATTGAGCCTCTCGTCAGCAAACCCGAAGCCCTTCTTATCAAAAGAACTGACAAAGGTGAGAATCTCAAGAAGAAAGAACAGAACTACCTCATTCTCTGTGAGAAAGACGACCTGGGAAAAATTATCGGCCGTCATGGAGTTATCTCTGATTCTATCCGAACACTTCTCAACGTTTCAACAAAGAATCTTAAGAAAAGGGTTCATCTGAATTTCCAATCTTTTGAGGAATTCAACGAAAAGAAATAAAAGCCAGAGGGGAGTCTATGCTCCCCTCTTTCAAATTTTGGAGGATTTATGGCAATAAAGAAAATCGGACACATCGTCAATACATTCGGAATCAAGGGTATGGTAAAAATTTCAGTTTCCAGTTCAACCCCGGAATCCCGTTTTGCTATCGGCAAAAAAGTTATTATTAAAAATCAGTTAAATGAAGACCAGACCTACACCATCAAATCCGTCATTCAGAAGAATGCCAGAATTGTTTATGTAGGACTTGATGATTTCAATGACATCAATCAGATTGAATGGATGAAGGAAAGAGATGTTTTTGCAAACGTCCGTCCTCCTAAGGATTCTTTCTTCTTTGATGAATTGGTAAACATGACTGTCATCGACCATGAAGGAAATGAACTCGGAATAGTCGATAATGTCGTTACTATGCCTGCCAGTGACTATCTTCAAGTCAAAGGAAAGTTAGTTCCTTTCAAACTCGAATTATTCATTGAGTCTGTCGACAAGAAAACCAAGAAAATCACCCTTACTGAATTAGGAACAGAAACATTCAATTCCTAAAATGATGACCATAAGAATTTTCACTCTTTTTCCGTCTTTCTATGATGAATTTTTGAAATCTTCTATCATCGGAAGAGCTATTTCGCGTGGATTAGTTAACATCGAGCTAGTGAACATCCGTGATTATTCATTAGATAAAAATCATCGTGTCGATGATCATCCGCTAGGTGGAGGAGCTGGTCTCATCATGAGGCTAGAACCACTAATGGATTCCTTAAAAGCTAACACTACTCCGGAATCCCACAAAATTATCATGGGACCAAAAGGCCACACATTTACTCAGGATGATGCTAAACGCTTAAGCAAAATGCAGGATATCTGTCTGATCTGTGGTCATTATGAAGGCATTGATGCCCGATTCAATGATTATGTTGATGAAGAAATCTCTATCGGTGATTTCATTATGACTGGCGGAGAAATACCGGCCATGGCCATAACTGATGCCGTGGTCCGTCTTCTTAAAGGCGCTATTGCTGATGTATCCACTTCGGAAGAATCATTCAATGGATCTATTCTTGAATATCCTCAGTACACTTATCCCGATGTTTACGATGGAAAGAAAGTTCCTGAGATTCTCTATTGTGGAAATCATCAGGTAATTGAGGCATATAGAAGAAAAGAAGCCATCAGAATAACCATGGAAAAACGTCCAGACCTTTTTTCTAAAATGACCTATACCAAGAAAGATTATCAATACATCCAGGAAATAAAGGATGGGAATTCACTTTCTGACGAAGAAAAAGAAGCCCTAAAAAAAGGAAGTAGATTCATAAAATAACTCAAGCATCCTGATTATCATGATTAGGATGCTTTTTGTTTTTTTAATAAAGGCATAACCAAAGGTATTCTTACATAGAAGGCATGAGTTATCAAAAATTCAGCTGTTCAGCTTCTTCAAGATCCTTTCCTTACATCAAGAAAAAATCCGGCCAACATTGGCAACAAAAGAAAGCAAGATTAGATTAATTAATTAACTATATAATTTATTTTTAATTGAAGCCTTTTTTCATCAATGCTATAATTAAGGTAATTTGACGGAAAGAAGAAAGGAATTATTTATGGAAATATCCAAAAAAGAATCTGGAAACGACTTGATTCTGATAGTTTCCGGAAGTATCAACACCGCAACAGCCCCCCTCCTAGAAAAAGAATTGTCTCTTTTGCCGAAAGAACTGAAGTCTCTGACTATTGATATTACCGACGTTGACTACATTTCATCATCAGGATTGAGAGACTTACTGAATTTTCAGAACTACATTGACGAGATCGGTGGAACAATGATTGTAAAAGGCTGCCATGAATCAGTCCGAGAAGTTTTTGAAATGACAGGATTCGATACAATCCTGACCATCGAATAACATTATGACTACCGGACAGACAGTATGCCTTCTCATAGGCACTATCGCAGTTATCAGTCTTTTAGCGTTTATCCTTTCTGACACTTCAAAGCTTGCTAAGGTCAGAGGAAACAACAAAATATGGGTTAAAGCAGTTTTCTATGGTGTAATTGGAGGAATCTTTGGAATCTATGCTACCATCGGCGGCGTAAGAGTCGAAGAGTTGGGAGCAATAATCACCATACGTGATGTCGGACCAATGATGGCCGGATGTCTTGGAGGTCCGATAAGCGGTTTGATTGCTGGCGCCATTGCCGGTATTCATCGTCTTTTCTTTAACCTTCCAAGTGTCATTGGCGGATCAATGACTTTGACTGAGTCATTCTTAAGTGGAACCACAATTCCCTGCTCCATTTCGACCTTCATTATTGGTTTGCTATCCGGTCTTCTTTTTAAGCCTTTCAGTACTAAAAAGCATCGTGGACTTTGGGCTTTAGGAATCGGAGTAGTTATGGAATTTTTCCATCTCTTCATTGTTTTCCTTTATTTCTGGGGCACTGCCAGTGCTGCTGAAGGCTGGGCTTTGGTTTCCAAGATCATCATTCCGTTCATGGTAACTAATGGTGCAGGATTCGGTATTCTTATCTATCTTCTCGATATGGCTAGAAAGCATCAGGATGTTCAGGAAAAGGAAAAGTCAGTCGAAACAGAACTTAATGTTGCTACAAATATTCAGAATAATATGCTTCCTACTATTTTCCCTACTTTCCCAGGCAGAAAAGAATTCTCAATAGATGCTTCAATGACTCCAGCAAAAGAAATCGGCGGTGACTTCTATGATTTCTTCTTTGTTGATGATGATCACTTTGCTTTCCTGATTGCTGATGTTTCAGGTAAAGGTGTTACTGCTGCCTTATTCATGGTTATTTCCAAGACAATTCTTAAGAACAACATTCTCTCCGATATGCCATTAGCAGAAGCTGTTTCTAAATCAAATCTCCAATTATGTGACGGAAACAAATCAAATATGTTTGTCACAGCTTGGGTCGGCGTATTAGAAATTTCAACCGGAAAACTAACCTACGTAAATGCCGGACATAACCCGCCTTTGATTAAGCATGGAGATAAACAATTCTCCTACCTGAAAAACCTTTCAGGATTAGTCCTAGCCGGAAGCAAAAAGAGTAAATACAGACAGTTCTCAACATATTTAGCCAGTGGTGACCGCTTATTCCTTTATACCGATGGTGTCACTGAAGCTATGAATATCAAGAACGAACAGTATAACGAAAAACGACTTTTGGATTGTATTTCCAGACAGGATATCAGCACTTCAGCAACGGATATCATCCAAATTGTCAAAGCTGATGTCAAAGAATTCACTGGAGAAGCCGAACAGTCAGATGACATCACCATCATTGCCTTAGCAATGAATGGGGTCAGTAAGAACATTACTGTTAAAGCTGAAATTGAAAACTTTGACCAAGTATCAGATTTCCTCGAAGAAGAATTGACCAAACACAACATTCCTCAGAAAATCAAATTAAAAATGAGTATTGTCTTAGACGAGTTGTTCTCAAATGTTGCCAAATATTCCAATGGTGAAGATTTTTCCTTAGATGTTGCCTTCCCTCGTAACCGAATCAACCTGAGGATTGAGTATGGCGGCGAATTATTTGATGCCACAAAACTCAAAGATCCGGATGTCACTCTGGCTGCCAAAGACCGGCCTGTCGGAGGATTAGGCATCTTCATAGTCAAAAAGACCATGACATCTATGACTTATCATTCTGAAAACAATAAGAATGTTTTGACTCTGTATAAAGATTTGGAAGACGAAACAGTTCAAAAATAATAGAAAGGATAATCTATCATGAGTATTGTTAAAGGAAATGTTGTGAATAACGTAATCACAATATCATTAATTGGCAAAATAAATTCCGCCAATGCCGGAGAAGTCGAAAAATAGATAAATAAATTATTAGAATCATTAGGAGACATATCCATCATCTTTGACTGTCAGGAACTTGAGTATATTTCCAGTGCAGGCTTACGTATTCTTCTACATCTGAATAATCAGTATGACAACATGAAAATAATCAATGTTTCATCTGAAGTCTATGAAGTATTTGAAATGACTGGATTTACGGAAATGATGACCATTGAAAAAGCCTATCGTGTTCTTTCCATCGAAGGATGTGAGGCAATCGGTGAAGGATCAAATGGTATTGTCTATCGTTTAGACCCTGACACAATTGTTAAAGTCTATCGTAATCCTGACAGTTTACCTGATATCAAGAGAGAAAGAGAACTTGCCAGAACAGCTTTGATTTTAGGAATCAATACCGCAATTCCTTATGATGTTGCTAAAGTCGGAAATAGTTACGGCTCAGTCTTTGAGCTTCTCAATGCCAAGTCTTTTTCTAAGCTTATCAAAGAAGATCCGGAAAATTTGGATAAATACGTTTCTATGTATGTGAAGCTTCTCAAGCAGATTCATTCCACCAAAGTTAAAGAAACCGATATGCCGGATGCTAAGAAAATTGCCATAAATTGGGCAAAATTCCTGAAAGACTATCTGCCTGAAGATCAGTATTCTAAGCTTATCACTTTATTCGAAAACATCCCTGAGAGAACCACTATGATTCATGGTGACTATCATATCAAGAATATCATGATGCAGAATGGCGAAGTCCTTCTCATTGATATGGATACTCTCTCCTACGGACATCCGATAATTGAATTAGCTCAGATTTATCTTTCTTTCATCGGTTTCGGCGAAATCGATCATGAAGAATCAATAAATTTCCAAGGCCTTCCCTATGAAACTCTTGGACTTTTCTTCAAAAAGGTCATGCATGAATATCTGAATACCACTGACGAAGCACTGATTAACTCTGTTATTCTTAAGGCCTCCATCATTGCCTATACCAGATATATGCGAAGAACAATCAAACGTATCGGAATCGATACTCCGAAAGGAAAACCGATTGTCGATCTCTGCAACAAGCGTTTAGCTGACGCCTTACCTAAAGTTGATACTCTCGATTTCTAAAACCTTACTGGTGTGGGAATAAAATCCCACACCTTTTTTAATGTTACAAAACATTTGCTTTTGTCATTAACTAGGTCAGAAGTGCTTTAAAAAAATAAGTAAAATGATATACTTTCAATGATAAAACAAAGGAGAAATCATATGAAAAAAGTGGTTGCAATTACAGGTGGCGGTTCCGGAATGGGATTAGCTACCATCAAAGCCTTAGGTAAAGATTACATCATCTGCATCAGTGGCAGAACCGTCGAAAAACTTGATAAAGCTGTTGCCTCATTCAAAGATGAGGGATATGAAATCTATTCCTATGCCTGTGATGTGTCCAAAAAAGAAGAAGTCAAAGCTTTCGCTGAATTTGTCAGCTCTAAAGGTGAAATTACTGCTGTCATCCATGCAGCTGGTGTATCACCACATATGGGAGATGCTAATAGCATCTTAAGCATCAATGCTTTAGGAACCTATTACGTCGATACCGAATTCTTTAAAGTCATGAACTCCGGAAGTGTCATTCTTAATGTTTCTTCAATGTCAGCCTATATGCTTCCCGGACTTATGCTTCCTACTAAAAAATATCCTCTGATCTTTACTAATACTGATTTATTCTTAAAGAAGACTGTTGCCAAATCCAGAATGCTGGGAAAGAAAATGGAAACCAATATTGCTTACCCAATATCAAAGAATTTCGTTGTCTGGGTTACTAAGAGACTAGCCAATTCCTTTGCTGAAAAAGGAATGAGAATTATCTCGGTCTCACCTGGAAACTTCGAAACCCCTATGGGAAAACTTGAATCAGACCAAGGTGCTGCTTTCTTAAAGAACAATGCCATTCAGAGATTCGGATATCCCGATGAAATCGCTCTTCTCTTTGCTTATCTGATTGATCCAAGATTATCATATCTGACAGGCGAAGACATTATCTGTGATGGCGGATGTGTCGGAAACCTCAATACTTATAGCAAAAAAGAACAAAAACAATTTAAATTAAGAAAATAAGTAGCAGATATTAAACTAAAAAAAGCTCTCTCTTCGTAATTGAAGAAAGAGCCTTTTTCTATAATCAAATAATTTTACCAGATTACGACACGCTTTTTAGGAGCAATATACATCTTATCAGAGGGCTTGACTTTGAAAGTCTCATACCATTCAGAGAAATTTCTTGGCTGGATATTCGCACGTAAGTCGGCTGGAGAATGAACATCAATTGAAAGAAGAAGCTTAACATATTCAGCCTTGGATTTACGGCACCAGACCTTAGCCCAGTTAATGAAGTAAGCAGTATAGTCAGCCTCCTTCATATGTGACATGATATCTAAAGTTACTGCCATACCACCATTATCCGCAATATTCTCAGAGACAACCAAAGTTCCGTTAACTTTACCAATACCCTGTTCATCAAGTCCATCCCACTGCTTAATCATCGCCTTGGTCTTAACTTTGAAGTTCTTCAGATCATCCTTTGTCCACCAGTTGTTGAGATTTCCGTTTTCATCACATTGGGCACCATTATTATCAAAAGCATGAGATATTTCATGTCCGACAACAGCACCGATTCCACCCAAATTCTCACTTCTGGACTGTTTGATAGAATAGAAAGGAGCCTGAAGGATAGCAGCTGGGAAAGTAATATCATTGGTATAAGGATTATAGCAGGCATTGACCATATGTCCGGGCATGACCCACTGACCACGGTTTACAGGTTTATAAAGCTTAGCAAAAGAATTTTCAATTTTGGCTTTGGTAATCTGAGAAACCACATCCAACAGAGAACCATAAGGATCAACTTCCAATTTGTCATAGATTTCATCTGACTTATCCGGATATCCCATCTTAACAACCATGGTTGAAAGCTTAAGGACAGCCTTATCTTTTGTGGCCGGAGCTAAGAAGTCATTGGCAACAATTCTCTTCTTGTAGGTCTCAATGATTTCTTTAACCATCTCGACTACATCTTTCTTGGCCTCTTCTCCAAAATAAGTCTTACCATAATAAAGACCGATAGGTTCTGAGAAGTTTTCGGAAGCCAAACGATATGCCTGCTTTTCAATTGTCGGATTAGCAGCAATACCAGATAAAGTACGGCGGTAAACAGAACTGATTTCTCTTAATTTTGAGCTGAGAAGCGGAGAAGCAGCCAGTAAAGTCTTCACATAAGCCCAATGCTTATAAAGATCAAAAGTCTCGACATTATACAAAGACTTAAATCCCTTAAGGAAACGGGGATCAGCAACAATAATGTTTTCAGGAACGTCAGTAAAAAGATCCTCAAGAAGGTTTTTGAACTTCATAGGTTTGAGAAGTGAGGCTACACGAACAGTTTTCATCGGATTATAGACTTTGACATAATCAGCCCATTCTTCTGAGCTTTTTACTAATCCCGCAATAAGTTCATCAAAAGCTAAAGCATCCTTAAGGAAAACATTTTGATCTTCGAGACTTAAAGGAGTAAAAGCCAGAAGCTGTGAGACCATTTCCGACCAAACAGCAATCAGTGATTCCTTCTGTTTAGCCATCTCCGGCTTATAATAAGTTGTATCCGGAAGAATAGTGCTGGGACCAGAAATCATAACACAATGATGAAGAGTATCCTTCATATCAGCATCAACAGAAATATTGAAAGGAAGAGGAAGATCATCAAGGACAAAATCCTTGAGGTTCTTATTGAGAGCACGGGGATTTTTCAGCTTTTCTATTTTTCTTAAAGTCTTCTTAAGCGGACGGATGCCTTCCTTGTTTCTTTTCTTAATGTCACAGGCAATAGCAAATAAATTTACAGCCTTTTTGACATTCTCATCAGGATATTCATCCTTCTGAAGCATGGATTTAAAATCCTTAATAAGAAGTTCTTCAACATCCTTATCAAGATTAGCAAATCCGCCTGTAGTCGGCCTATCATCAGGAATTTTAGCCTCATTAAGCCAAGCACCATTAACATGCTGGTATAAGTCGTCCTGAATTCTAATTTCTTTTTCTTTATTCATAATGCCTCCTTGAAATTAAATTCACAATAATGTTAGCTATTATATCATTTTTGGTTTTTTAATTTTTCTAATAACAGCAAAAACCAAGCCAATAATAGGTAAAACCTATTAGTTAAGCGGTACCATTTGTTTTGCCAGCTGATAATCAGAATACTTGTTATCTAAAAAAATAATAATTTTATTCTCATTCAGAATAAACGTAGTATAATATTTTTAAGAATTAAAAATCGTTTTATCTTTTGCTCGCTTTTCAGCACCCAAGAAGAACTATTTAATTCACATTAACAAGATAATCAAATTCCACATATCGATTTCTCCCAACATTACTGTTGGGAGTTTTTGTTTATTTTAAAAAAAGGATATATAATATTTTCAGATAGAAAAGAGAAAAACAAATGGAAAACAATAATAGATATCGGATTATTGATATAGAAAAATATTATCGGAAGACCCAATATCTCCGATTCAAAGATGGTCCGAAATGTTCAATAACCATGACTTATAGTCTTGATATCACAAAAGCCTATAATTTTGCTAAAAACCGGAATGAGAAAATAAATATTGTCCTTCTATATTTAGTCTCACAAGCCATAAATTCCCGGGATGACTATAAATTATTTTATGACTATAAGAAAGATGAGCTTAGATGTTACGAGGTTTCTAATCCAATTCATTATATTTTCAATAAAGAAACGGAAACATGTAAGCCTGTTTATTCTTATTACAATCCCGACTATGAAATCTTCTACAAAACCATTATTGAAGATACCAAAAAAGCCGAAAAGGATGATTATGTCGGCAAAGAAAATGAACCTAACTTCTTCAATACTTCGGCTATGCCTTGGATTAGTTATGATAGTTTTTCTCTTGAACTCCCAGATGGCTATTTGTACCTAAATCCCAACATTAATTGGGGGAAATTCCATAAAGAAGGTGACCGGATTCTTCTTCCGATTACCATAAGAATGAATCATGCCGGGGCTGATGGTTACTTGCTGTCTAAGTTTTTCCTAATCTTAGAAGAACTTATTGAAAAATTAAAATAAAAAATAATGAAAGCTCTTTCTTTTTTTGTTTTTTTAAAAATAATAAGTGTTTTTTTATCTAAATTGTGGTAATATGAGTAGCTTTATAATGAAAGTAGGAAAGTAGGAAAACATGGAAGAAGAAATGATTAACGCCGAAGAAGTAAACGAAGAAGTCCAGAGTAGCGAGGAAAACGTCCAGGCCAATGAAGAAGCCGTCCAGAGCAACGAGGAAAATGTCGAAAGCCAGGAAGAAGAACTTGAATCTAAGAAATCAAAACTGAGTGAAAGTTTCAAATCAGTTATCGATACCTTTGATCTCACTGAATGCAATGAATTGGTTCAGGGAGCTTTAGACTTATTATCCGCTGATGGTGAACAGTACAATCTCAACAACATTGCTGCCGCCCTCTTAAAGATGTACTATGATGTCAAGAAGAAGAAGGAAAAGAAGGTTGAAACCAAGACCGCTGAAGTCAGCGAAGATGGTTCCACTGTTCAGAGATTCTTCATCAATGTCGGTTTCACTGACAATCTTAACGAAGATGACTTAAAGAAGATGATCAAGGATCATGTTTCTTCAGTCACTGATGCTGATTTCACTGATGTTTATATGAAAGATACCTTCTCATTCTTTGAATTGACCAAGACTTTGACCGATGATGTCATGAACAATCTCAACAACACCAAATTAGGTGAAAGAGAAGTTCACGTTGAATTATCCGAGAAGAAGCCTGCCCGTTCTGGTGGTTCCAGAGGTGGAAGAGGTGGTTTCGGTGGTGGTTCTAGAGGTGGCAGAGGCGGTTTCGGTGGCGGTTCCAGAGGCGGAAGAGGTGGTTTTGGCGGCGGATCCAGAGGTGGATTCTCCGGACATTCCGATCGTCCTAGCTTCAGAAGAGATGAGGGCCGTCCCAGCTATAGAAGAGACGATGACAGAGGCAACTTCAGAAGAGACGATGATCGCCCCAGTTTCAGAAGAGATGATGATAGAGGCAGCTTCAGAAGAGACGATCGCGGCGGCTATGGCGACCGTGGTGCAAGAAGAGACGATCGCGGCGGTTATGGCGACCTTGGCGGAAGAAGAGATGATGACAGAGGCTATTCCGATCGTGGTTTCTCACGTGACCGTGGATTCCGTCGTTAAACAAAACTAAAAATGACTCTGTGGTTCAATCCACAGAGTTTTTTTGTCTAAAAAAACAAATACAAAAAGCCTGAGTGTCTGTTTGACACCCAGGCCATTTTTATTTAGAGATCAGTGAAAGCATCCTGTAAGGCTAAAACAACCAAACCGCAGGCACTTGAATTCATAGGAACCAGCCATTCTTCACTCATTCCGTTGATTTTGGTAGGAAGACCATTCTCACCACAGTCAACATCCAAAGCCTTAATTCCTGAAATACCTAAAGATCCCAGATTAATGAAGTATCCACTGCTCTTGATTGACCAGAGAACCTGCATATCAGGGCAGGTATACTCAGAAGCATCATCAAGGGCAATAGTATAGATACTCTTATCATTGTTAAGAATGACATTGAGATCACAACCTCTAAGAACCTCATTAATAGGAGTGTCAATATGATAGCTACCGCTTAAAGTGGTTCTTGAACTTCCGGTGGAAGTGCAGGAAGCCATAGCAGCAACAGCTAAGACTGACATAATGGCAGTGCCAATAATTCTATTTCTCAACATACATTATTCTCCTTTTTTGTCTTTCTTCATGAAGAAGGCAGGATAGATCATGAATACTGAAATGGCAGCGATAGCGCCAAGCATAACAACACTAAGTGAAACAGGAATGGCAATCCATCCATAGTTCCATTTGATAGTCATGCCGGCAGCAGAAGAGTTAGCGAAGACATAAAGCTGATCATGAGCAGCTCTTCTTAAGCAAGTCATACCGTATGCAGAGTTGGTGATCTTCTCAGAAAGGGTGGCACCGAAAGCAGTAAGCCACATATCGACACCAGCAACAACAGCAGCATCAGAATTGTAGGTGACATAATCATCGCAGGCATCAGTGATGATTCTTCCGTTGAATCCCCATTCTCCTCTAGGAAGAGCAGTCATCAAGCTGTAAGAAGCACCGGTCCAGCAGGCACCGACAGCATTATAGGCAGCCATATATCCGGAAGCATGTCCTTCCTTAGTTGAAATTTCGAAAGGCTTAGCATAGATTTCACGGATAGCCTGTTCGTTAGCCCAAGTGTGGACAAGTTTCTGACGGTTGGTTTCCTGATCATTAAGCATATAGTGCTTGCAATAAACACCGATACCCTTTTCCCATAAACCATTGATTTCAGCAGTAGCCATCTTACCAGCTAATAAGCCATCTTCGGAATAATATTCGAAGTTTCTTCCGCCGAAAGGTGAACGATGAGTATTCATTGAAGGAGCATATAAGGCAGAAACACCATTTGCTAAGCATTCATCAGCATAGACACTTCCGAATTCTTCGGAGAGGTCTTTATCCCAGCTAGAGGCAAGGATAACAGTGATAGGATACTGATTACTAGTCTTTTCAGCGGTAAGATCATGTAAACCTTCAGCACCATCCATATCGACAGCCATAGCTTTTTCAATGGAGATAACAGCAGGATTATGCCATCCGCACTTTCCGAAGAGAGTCTTCATTTCATTGACGGTAAGTTCATCAAGAAGGCTATCCCATAAAGGATCATTGTAATCAAGACCAATCATGTCAGAAATGACAAGACCATTCTTCTGACCAGTCTTTGGCATAACAGCCTCGGGATGATCGGCATCAAGAGTATCAAGATTGAAAGCAGAACCAGAATAGCCATTAGTCATTCTAGCAATAACAGCCTGATCGGCAGCCTTGTTCTGATTTTCTTCTCTGCTCTTAGGAGTAGTTCCGGTCCAGTCAGTTCTGGTAGTCATCTTGACACTTGAACCGAAGTTTCCGTCACCAGCAGTAACATCATCAAAGAGGTTAGTAGCAACCTTCTTATCAGAAGAACGCTTTCCGCCAGCTTCATTGTAGACAATCTTATTATCTAAAGTGAAAGCATGGGAGGAAGCAGAACTGTCATCCTTAGTATGAGAGTCATGACGTAAGGAAAGCTCATATTCGCCGGCAGAGAGAACATAGGCCTTTTCATTCTTGTAATCATAGGAAGCCATGTCATCATAATCCATAGTAATAGTGACAACATCACTTTCGCCTGGAGCCAAAAGCTTAGTCTTACCAAAGCCGCCTAGAACAACATCAGACTTCTCAATGCCTTCAGCAGCATCGAAAGGAGCATGATAGTAAAGCTGAACGACATCCTTACCAGAATAAACAGTACCAGTATTGGTAACCTTGACGGAAGCAGTGATGGTGTTACCCTTTCCGCCGACAGTGAAGGAAGCTTCACTCCAGTCGAAGGTAGTATAGCTTAAGCCATAGCCGAAGGGGAACTGAACGGTAGAATCATAGTTGATGTAGCCATCCTTAGCAGCAGTCTCATAATAACGGTAGCCAACATAGATGCCTTCCTGATAGTAGACATACTTGTTGTATTTGCTGTCGTAATTGTTATAGGTATAATCACCGAAATTGTAATAGGTAGGATTGGAAGTGAGGTCATAGGCATAGGTATCAACTAAGTGTCCGGAAGGAGTGACTTCGCCGGCAAGAACTTCGCCAACGGCGTTGTTACCAGTAGAACCTGGCATACCCATCCAAACACAGGCATCAACATTTTCAGCTTCAGTAAAGCCTAATTCCATCGGTGAAGCAGTATTCAGAAGGACAATAACCTTATCATAATTAGCTTTGACATAATCTAAAAGCTCAATTTCAACATTCTGAAGTTCAAGATAATGCTTTCCGGCATCACCGCCGACAATTCCAGTCATATCAAGCTTGGCATCAGAACCTTCACCGCCAGCTCTTCCGAAGACGATAACGGCAGTATCAGAATATTCTTCAGAATAGGTTAAGATATTCTTGCTTTCATAAGAATAGCTTTGATACTGAGCCATAGTCTGTTCAAGAATGTTTGCATCAGCACCGGTCATATTAGTCTGACCGCCGGCCTGATCATTACGATCCTGATAGTTGTCCTTGTAGAACTGCCATAATCCTGGATTAACAGCAAAGTTTGCATTTTCCAGACCAGTCTTGATGTCAGTGTTCTGATCCTGCTTGAACCAGCTGGAAGCGGAACCTGATCCCTGGTATAAAGTCTGATAAGAGCAATTTCCGAAGAGATTGATCTTTTTCTTACCGGAAGCAGAAGTAGAAAGCGGGAGAACACCATTGTTCTTCAGCATGACAATACCTTCTTCTTCAATCTTCTGGCTCTCTTCACGGGCCTTTTCTAAAGCCTGAGCTGGAGTGAAATCAACACTTGTATTCTCAGATGAACGGAAATGAAGCATAATCATGTCAGACATGACACCACATGCAACATCAGCAGCAACGCCAATACCTAGACATACCACTGCTAAAGCAATGCCTATAATGCCTACTTTTTTACTTTTTGGTTTCATAAAACCTCCTTTATAAATAGGTATGCTGCGGCTATCACCGCAACAAATCAATCTTATAATGGAAGTCTGATTCAAACAATATCACTGTCCCAAGTGACAAACTAAACGACCTAAAACGACAAACATTTTAACAAATGAAATAGCTTACATTATCAATATTTAGCAATTACTGACAAGAAAACCCCTTGCTTTTAATTATTCGGCATTAAGAATAATATCCAAATTGAAAAGACCAGATTGAGAATTCATTGCTAAAGTACCGTCATATTTTGAAACAATCAGCTGAATACTCTTCAAACCAAAGCCATGATTCTTCTTATCTTCTTTAGTTGTAACCGGAAGTCCTTTTTCAAAAACCAAGGTTCCGGAATAATAATTTTCAATATGAATCGAAATAAAGGAATTCTGTACACTGATAGTCATGGAAATATGTCTCTTATCCTGATCAACAGTTTCTAAAACTGCTCTGGAAGCATTGTCTAATGCATTTCCAAATAAAGTATAGATATCTACTTTATCCATGAACTGAAGTTTGCTTCCATCACCCATAAAAGTAAAAGAAATATTGTTCTGCTGACAGAAGATATTCTTTTCAGTAAGGATGGTATCAAGCGCGTCATTCCCGGTTCTGATGACCGAGTCATAGTTTTTTATGACTTTCTCAAATTCAGAAATCGCATTAGGTGAAAGTTCTCCTTTTAAGGAATTAAGGGTGTGTTTCAGATCATGGCATTTGATATTCAGGGCATCAATGCTATCCTTTTTCAGCTGGTAATGTTCTTTGTCAGCGGCCAGCATGTATTTCATTACATCCATTCTTCTCTAAATCTTGTATTTGAGGAAGACACTGAACTGAAGGAAAAGAATAAGAATCGAACAGGCAATAGAATAGAGTTCCTCAAAAACAATGGTCGTGGTCGTCCTAGTATCATACAACTCCCAAAGACTGAGAATAATATTGATTATTACCGCGCTTAAGGAGAAAAGAACAATATCTTTACTTCCTACATTAATACAATCAGCTTTGGTAAGTCTGTGTGCAAAAAGAAAATAGAAAGGAATGTTCAAAAGCATTTCAACAAAGAAACGGAAAAACTCGTTTTTCCAGATTCCGGTACCGTTTATGGCAATGACAAAGACATCATAAATCAAAAAGACTGCATGCTGAACACAGTATCCAGCCACACAGCAGAAGAGAATATTCCAGATAGACTCATCAAAAGCCAACATCATTGCCAGGAAGGAAATAACAAAGATAATAATGAAATAAAACGTGTCATAAGAATAAATGGCTACTAGATTTTCTTTTAAGGATGGAAAAGTATTCTGGATAAAGGGAGGGAAAAACAGAAACATCAGAAAGAAAATGACAGCAACACCGGCAAGCCTGAAAATAAAATGTTTTTTCTTTCTTTGAGTCATCAAAAACAAAAGCTCGGAAACAAATAATTCTATAAAGAAAGTGATTCCGTAAAAAGTCCATTCGCCACCCAAAAAATAAGTAATAAGCATTATTTTCCTCCTCCTAAGAAAACCGCTAAGGTATTCATAAATTCTTTTTGTTTAGTACGGCTCATTTTTAAAGAGACGTTACCGACTCGGACATTATAGCCGTGAACCGAGTTGACAAAACGCAGATTCACCAAATAGCTATTATTGCAGCGGCAGAAATTCTTGGACTTCAGCTCATCTTCCAGTGCTGAAATCTTTCCACGGGCTATAACGTCCCCGCAATCCGTATGATAAGTAAGATAATGTCCAGTAACTTCCACATAAAGAAGATTAAGAATACTGATTCTTTCAATTCCGCCATATTTGCTGATAGTAATTTTTGAATCATTATTGAAATCCACACAATTCAGAGCTCTTTCAACTTTCATGGCAAAACTGAAATACTCAATCGGCTTAAGAATATAGTCAATGGCATTGACTTCATATCCTTTGATTGCAAACTGAGTCATATTGGTCACAAAAACTATCTGAACCAATTTATCTTTCTTTCTCAGTTCTTTAGCGGCATCCATTCCATTTTTCTTAGGAAGTTCAATATCCAGGAAGACAAGATTGAAAGAAGCACGATACTCAGTCAGAAAGGTTTCAGCATCCGAAAAAACCGAAACATTAATCTCTATTCCTTTTTCTTCCTTATATTTCTGAAGAAACAAAGACAATTTGATTTTGTCTTTTTCATCATCTTCAACTTTTGCAATATTGTACATTCTGTCCCCTTACGAATACACCGATACTAAAAAATGTAGTCTCTTATTTCTTATTATCTTGGCCAAAGAAGAAACTTGCAAGCCTTTTCATAATATTTTTAAGATTGGAATTCAAACACATATTCAAAAAACGAACATCAATCAGTTAGTTTTTTTGCTAAAAAGTTATCTTTTTTAAAAAAGACTTGAATTAAAGAAATCCAAGTCTAGTTTTTGAAAAGTCAAAAAACAATTAAAGAGTATATCTAAAGGTTGATGACTCATCTCCGTAATTTTCGTTACTAACCCAATAAACAGTCTTCTTAGTTAAGTTATAAACAACACTATGGACAGTTCTTCCATGGGTAGAAACATTAATAGTTCTCTGACCAACCTGTCTTAAAATATCCATGGCTTGTTCCTCATCTTCAACCACACCGTCAGTCAAGGAAAGATTCTCATAGATTTTCTCATATCTATTCAGTCCAGCTTTCTCAGCATCAGTTTCATAATAGTCAGGCTGAATAATAAAATTAGTAATCCATTGATAAGAGGCACCTGCTTCTTTTTCTCCAATCAAAGAATCTGAATCATTATAGGTAACTGTCAATTCACGGTCGGAACCATTATTATCAGTTGCATCAGTTCCATTCACCCATTCCAGAATTGCTGACTTCCAAGAAGCATCAGCAACCATGTAATGATAAGAAGTGGAAGCTGAATCATGAAGATCGTATTTTGAAACCAATTCCACAGCTTCTTCAACAGTATCCGCATAATCCAGAATCAAACGGAGCATCGTTGTTGAAGTTATATCAATCTTGTCCGTATTCTGATTAGTGGCAACAGTGGTTTCACCACCTTGATAGGACATAAAGATTCCGCAGCTGACTCCGGCATCATTTACTCCATCAAGAGGGACAAAAGGAGCAGCCAAAGCCGTAATATTATTCATCAGTCCGATAACATCCTTATCAGTGTCAAGGCCTAAGAACTGAAGATCAATGGTCGAAAAAGATTTATGACGTCCTTCAGATTTAGGATCGGTGAAGGTTAAGCAAGTATTGGTAGTGGAAAAGTCATAATTTCTTGCAAAAATCCTATCACCATCCTTTGTTGAAGCTGTGAAAGCGGAACAGGCAATTTCAGATTCTGATATCTTCATAGGAATAACACCTTTAGTGATATTTGAAGTAATGAAACTAATTAATTCGGAATCGGATGAAGCTCCTTTGTTCAAAAAGTCATCAAAGTAGAAATCACCCTTAACATCCATGGAATATACAGCTCCGTCTCCTTCATCATCATTCCTATCCTGGATTTTCTTAAAAGACATCATTGTCGAAATTTCATTGTACCAAATAGAGGTGACAGTAACACCAGCCGCAACAACGATTCCTAAAATTGCGCATACTGAAATAATCAAACCCCGCTTAAGTTTTCTGTTCATTAGTTTTTTCTCCGTTTATTAAACAACACTCTGTTGTAAAGACTTTTCTATTATAAAAAATCAGCCATAAATGGCAATATTTATTTAACCGAGATTGACTACAATTACCTAGTCTTTGTCAAGAAAACCCTTTTATTACCGAAAAAGGATTATTTTAAAAAAACCTTTCTTCGCTTTCTTTTTATAAAGCACCAACAATCTTATGCGGAAGATAGAGTTCATCAAGATAATGTTCTTCTTCATCTGTCAATTCCAAATCAACAGAAGCAACAGCATCATCGAAATGTCTGATATCGGTTGCCCCGACAATAGGTGAAGCTACTCCCTTTTTAAACTGCCAAGCTAAAGAAATCTGGGACATCGATACCTGATGTCTCATAGCCAGTTCTTCAACCCTTTTAATTATCTGAAGATCATTTTCTTTATCAGAATCATATTTTTTTCTTATCATAGCATCACTTTCTGAACGCAGTGATGAACTATTCCAGTCCGAATGTGAAAGATGACCGCCTGCCAATGGACTATAAGAATTACGGGAAACGGAATACTGGGAACATATAGGAACCAGTTCTCTTTCATCTTCGCGGTAAATCAGGTTGTAATGATTCTGCATGGCTGAAAAAGGAGTCCAGCCATTTTTTGAGGCTATTTCCTGCAAATTATGAAATTGATATCCATACATAGCTGAAGCACCTAAAGCTCGGACTTTTCCGGATTTAATCAAATCATTCAAAGCTGACATGGTCTCTTCCATGGGAGTATCATAATCAAAGCGATGAATTTGATATAAATCTAAATAGGAAGTCTGAAGTCGTGAAAGAGTCAGATCTATTTCACGGTTGATGGCTTTTCTTGATAATTTTCCTTCGTTGAAATAGACCTTTGAAGCTAAAATCATCTTATCTCTGGGAATTCCTAAATCTTTGATGGCCTTACCGATAAAAACCTCACTGGTTCCGTGGGAATAGGTATTAGCCGTATCAATAAAATTACCTCCTAATTCAAAGGCATGACCTATCATCTTAGTGGTTTCTTCCTGAGACAGAGTCCATAGATGAAAATCGGGACTGGGTTCACCAAATGACATTCCTCCCACACATAATCTCGATACTGATATCTCGGTTTTACCTAAATTAACGTATTTCATTATTCATCTTCCTTTCTAAAAGTAACCTTTACTAATTGTACAACCTCAAGTAAACTCTAAGTCAATAATTAGTCATGCAGAATTCATTTTTTGACTTTTTATGATGAAATTCAATTATAAATCTGCTCAATTTTGATTAATAAGCAGTATTCAATCCTTTGATAGTCAAAGATAGACTAGAAAAAATCTAAAAGGTATAATATTTTAAAGAAAAACGGATTAAAAAAGCATTCAACAATAAATTAATATTTATAAAAAGGCAAAGTTAATCAGGAGGTCAAACATGTTAATTAACACAAAAGCCAAAGTCGGTGTCTTCGCCATAGCCTTAGGAGCCTATCTTCCACAGTTTCCAAGCTTGGTAAATGAATTCAATACTCAGTTTGCCAATTTCAAAAAGACTATTCCTTCCACAGTTGAAATAATTGATGGTGGAATCATCACCACCAAAGAAGCCGCTCAGGCTGCCGGCAATCTTTTCCGTGCCGCTGATGTTGATGTAGTCTTCCTTCAGCTTCTCACCTATGCCACTTCCTACAATATGCTTCCTGCCATTAAGGATCTTGATGTCCCCGTCATTCTCATTAACATACAGAAACTTAAAGCCTTAGATTACGATCATACCGATATTGCTTCTTGGTTGGGTGAAGGTTATGCCTGCGGTGCAGTCGGAGAAATGGTTGCTGATTTAGAAAGATATGGTAAAAGACATGCCGTCATCACCGGAGTTGTCGAAGGCGGAGATAAATCCGTTCAGGATCAGATTGAAGACTGGTGCAAGGCTGCTCAGACCAGAAGACGTTTCCGTGATACCAACATTGCCCAGATTGGCCGACCCTATCCAGGTATGATGGATCTCTATATTGATGAATCTAATCTATATCGCCGTATGGGTCTCTATACCAAGCAGTTTGATTGGGAAAAGATGTGGGTGATTGCCGATAACATCACTGATGAAAAAGTCATTCACGACAAAGCTCAGGAAATTCTCGATACCTTTGAAATCGAAGGTGGCGGAACAATTGAAAAAGTCTGGGAAATGGCCAAATATGTTGTGGCCTTTGAAAAATGGGTCAAAGATGAAAAGATTGGTCTTGTCGCTTCCCATTATGATGGCTTTGCCAAAGGCCCTGCCGGTGTCCTTGACAGTATGCTTATTCCAGCCTTCTCCATGCTGATAAAGCAAGGAGTCGCCTGTGCCGTTGAAGGCGATATGAAGGTCAGTATGGCCATGAGTATTCTCAAGACCATCGCCGGATCAGGTCAGCTTTCCGAAATGTATTCAATTGATTTCAATGATGACATTGCTATCATCGGACATAGTGGTTCCGGTGATGCCGATATTTCCGAAAAGAAACCGACAATGAAAATTGTCAAAGTGTTCCATGGCAAGAGCGGTGGCGGATACCTCACACAGTTCTATCCCCATCTTGGACCTGTCACTTACTTAGCTATCACTCAGGATGGCGAGGGACACTTCAAATTCGTGGTAGCTGAAGGTATCAACGAACCCGGAAAGATTCTTTCCTTTGGTGATACCAACATGAGAACAAGATTCACCTGCGGTGCCAGAGAG